>CAYMQR010000290.1:0-6668 GCA_964392195.1 uncultured bacterium
AGGGCCGCATGCAGCAGCGCGTTCTCGGCGAGGAAGAGGTCGCAGCGCTTGCACGCGGATAACGGCTCGCCGGCGAGAAACCGGCGGCGCACGCTCACGAAACCCTCGCCCTCGAAGATCTCCCGCACCGAGCGGGTCGCCAGGCCGCCGAGCGACTCCATGCGGCCGTTGGTCATGCAGCACAGGTAGGTCTCGCCGTTCCACGCGAAGAACGCGTGCAGCCACGGCGCGAGGCACGGGCGCCGCTCGAAGAAGCCGCGCGCGTAGAGCCCCTTCGAGGCGAGGCCGATCTCCTCCTCGGTGACGCCGAACGGGTAGATGCGCCCGGGGTCGGTGGGAAAGCCGTAGCGCGCGCGCAGCTCCGCGACGCGCGGCGCGATCTCGCGGTTGTAGTGGCGGATCTGCGAGCGCGTGAGCCGCTCGCGCCGCTCGCCCTTCTCGTCGATCGGCATCGGCACCAGGTCGGTGGCGCCGAGCTCGCCGGCGAGGCGCACCGCGCGCGGCAGCTCGCGGAAGTTGGACGCCATCACCACGAAGTTGACCCGCAGCTTCACGTCCGGCGCGTGGCGCCGGATCCAGCGGATGGCCCGCAGCGAGCGGCGGAAGGCGCCCGCACGTCCGCGGATCGTCTCGTGGGTGGCGGCGTCGGCGCCGTCGAGCGAGATCGACACCGCGTTCACCCCGATCGCGCCGATCCGGCGCGCCGCGTCCTTGGTGACCAGCGTGCCGTTGGTGGTGAAGTTGACCTTGAGCCCGTGCCCCGACGCGCTCTCGACGAGGTCGAGGAAATCCTTGCGCAGGAACACCTCGCCGCCCGAGAAGTGGATCTTGCGGCAGCCGAGCGGCGGCAGCTCGGCGAACACCTCCCGCCAGCGCTCGGACGGGAGCGCGTC
The DNA here is from genome assembly GCA_964392195.1 of uncultured bacterium. Taxonomy (GTDB): domain Bacteria; phylum JADJOY01; class JADJOY01; order JADJOY01; family JADJOY01; genus JADJOY01. The sequence goes on from CAYMQR010000290.1 coordinate 894, forward strand.
CTCGCGCGTGTTGTGCCAGTACTTGCACATCTGACAGCGCAGGTTGCAGCGCGAGGTGAGCTTGATCTTGATGCAGCGCAGCGCCGGCGGAGGCGAGCCGTCCGCCAGGCTCGCCCGCAGGGCGCCGGTGAAGCGCGCGTCGGCGATCAGCTCGGGGACCGCGTACATGCGCCGCTCAGGCCGCCTTCTTCGCCGCGCGGCCGATGCCGTCGTAGACCCACGCGAGCATGTTCAGGATGGTGCGTCCCGAGCCGATCCGCTCGACGTCGAGGAACTGGCTCGGCGAGCGACGGGCGTTGACCCGGATCCCGGCCGGCGTGCGCAACGCGACGTACAGGTTGCGGCCCTTTCCGGTGCGGGCGCGCTCCTGGCATTCCGCGAGCGCCGGGTGGCGGTAGAGCCGCTCCGCGATCGGCTCGGCCTCGCCGTAGCGCTTGTCGAGGCGCAGGCCCAGGGTCACGTCGCTCACGAAGGTTTCCTTCACCTTGGTGTACTTGCGCTTGGGCTTGCTCTTGCGCGAGACGCGGTCGGTGATGGTGGCGTCGATCTGGGTGCCGTCGGCGAGCGTCGTCCGCACCTCCAGCCACTTCTGCTGGTACTTCTCGATCTTCACGCCTTTCACCTCGGGCTGCGATGGGTCCGTCACCTTGGTACCGGCCTTGTCGTAGTCGCGGAAATCGAGCGCGAGCTGGATGTTCTGACCGGCGGGGACGTCGGTGCGCAGGAAGCGGATCAGCTCGGTCGCGGCGGCCAGCTTGCGGTCGTCCACGTCGTGGCCGAGCTCGCGCACGATGAACACGATCACCGGAACGACCACCAGGAGGCCGAGATACACGAGCCGGCTGCCGGTGGACTGGACGAGCGCGTTCAGGCCGATGAACCCGCCGATCGTGAGCACCGCGAGCGCGCCGCAGCCGATCTTCACGTTCTTCTCGGCGCGCTCGTCACGCGTGGCCGCGTCCTCGAGGCGCGCGAGCAGCGCGTCGGCTGGCTCGGAGAGCCGGTGCAAGATCTCCTTCATGGCCACCTCCCCTCCATCACGCGGCGCCGGGTACGAAGCGCGCCAGCGCGCTGCGAAGATTCTCGCGGAACGCCTCGGCGGTAAAGCGCGATTCCACCGCCAGCCTCGCGCGCGCCCCGAGCTCCTCGCGCTCGGCCGGGTGATCGAGGCACCACGCGATCCCGTCGGCGAGCGCGGCGGCGCTGCCCGGGACGACCAGCCGCGCCGTCTCGCCGTCGACGAGGAGCTCCTCGACCGGCGCGATGCGGGTCGACAGGATCGGCCGTCCCGAGGCCATGTACTCGAGGAGCTTGATCGGGCAGCACCCCTGCATGGCGTTGCGCGGGTCGGCGGCGAGCGGCGCCACGCACAGGTGCGCGGTCTGCAGCACCGGCGGCAGGTCACGCTGCTCCATCGGCCCGGAGAGGTGGAGCGCGTGGTGGACGCGCAGGCGGCGCGCGTGGGCGCGCAGCGTCCGCCGCCAGCTCGCCTTGAGCGGCCCCACCACGTGCAGCTCGGCCAGGCCGCGCCCGCGCAGCAGCGCGAGCGCCTCGAGCAGCGTGCCGAGCCCCTGCCACGGCGAGAGCGTGCCCTGGTACACGATCCTGAACGGCGGCGCGTCGGTCGGCGGCGCGGGCGGCGGGACGAAGCGCGCGACGTCGACGCCGTTCGGCACCACCGCGATCCTGGCCGGGTCCACCCCCATGCGCCGCACGAACAAGGCGCTGGTCCGCGACGGCACGATCACGCCGTCGACGGTGCACGCGAGCGCGCGCTCCTCGTCGACGATCTTCCCCAGCAGCCGGTCGTTCCCGCGCAGCCGCGGGAGGTGGTACGGCAGCTCGACCGACGGGAAGCCGTGCGCCTCCCAGATCGCGCGCGCGCCGGTGCGACGCGCCCACTCGAGCGCGGCCACGCCCTCCCACAGACCGCGGAACTGCACCACGTCCGCGCGCCGCGTCGCGAGCCACGCGCGGGTGCGCCCGCGGAACGCCACCATGCGCTCGAGGAAGTTGCCGCTCGCGGGGGTGTCGTCGGAGTCGGCCGGCGTCAGGTGCTCGACGTCGTGGCCCGCGGCGTGGAACGCCTCGAGGGTGAGCCCGATGCGCACGCTCGCGCCCTTCGGCGACGGGTGCCGGTCGCAGGTGACGTAGAGGAGCTTCACGAGAGCATCCCGCGCCACACCGCGAGGTGGGCGTCGCGCTCGGCGGCGAGCGTGAAGCGGCGCTCGACGAGCGCGCGCGCGGCGCGGCCCGCGGTGGCGAGGCGGTCGCGCTCGGAGGCGGCGAGCAGCGCGAGCGCGCGATCGGGGAAGCGATCGAGCGCGGCGGGCTCGACCAGGAAGCCCGTGACCCCGTCCTCGATGGCGGCGGGGATGCCGCCGACACGGGTGGCGAGCACCGGCCGACCGCACGCCATGGCCTCGAGCATCGCGTTGGGGAGCCCGTCCCAGAGCGATGGGAACACGAACAGGTCCATCGCCGTGTAGAGGGCGGCGAGCCGGGCGACGTCGCGCTCGAACGGCAGCTCGCGCACCCGCGCGCGGGCGGCGCGCGAGAGCCCCGACCACGGCCGGTCGCTCGCGGTCGCCGCGTCGGCGCGCAGCCCGCCGATGCAGATCAACGTGCCGCGCCCCTCGAGGGCGAGCCGCTCGGCGAGGGCCTCGAGCACCGGCAGCCCCTTCTTGAGGCGGAGCTCGCCGGCGAAGGCGAGCCACGGGCGCGGCGCGGCGGCGAGCGCGGCGAGCGGCTCGAGCCGCGCGCCCTCGGCGCCCTCGCCACCCACGCCGCCCGCGGCGGGCGGCGCGAAGCGCGCCGCGTCGATGCCGTTGTGGACGAGGTGGAGCCCGCTCGTCCGGCCGCCGAGCGCCGTGACCTTGGCGAGGATCTCGCTCGACACCCCGATCAGCGCGTCGGCGCGCTCGATCACGTGCGCGAGCAGCGGGAAGCGCGGGCCGTGGAACATCGCGCGGTCGACGTCGTTGCCGCGCAGGCTCACGCTCACCGGTAAGCCGGCGAGCCGCGCCGCGCACACCGCGACGTGGCCGGCGGGGACCGCGAAGAAGCCGTGGACGAGGTCGTGGCGCTCGGCGCGGATCAGGTTGGCGGCGGTGGCGGCGAGGAGCTGGTGCGACTCGGCGTCGTCGGCGGTCCGGCCCACGCGAATCAGCCGCGCGCCGCCCGAGCCCAGCTCGCGCACGTCGGCACGACCCGCGCCGAGCTCGCCGGTGAGCCGCAGCACGTCGAGCCGCTCGCACGCCGGTGCCAGCGCCTCCACCTGGCGCCCCGCCGAAACGGAGGCACCGCCCCGATCGGGCGGGAACCGCTCGGTGATCCACAGGACGCGCACGGGCACGTTATAGACAAGTGCGGAACCGGACCAAACCCGCGGCCCCGAGCCGCGCCAAGGAGAATCCCGTGAAGCGACGCGCGTCGGCGGTGTGGAAGGGCGGCCTCAAGGACGGCAAAGGCACCATCTCCACCGAGAGCAAGGTGCTCTCGGACACCCAGTACTCGTTCAGCACCCGCTTCGAGAACGGCATCGGCACCAACCCCGAGGAGCTGATCGGCGCGGCGCACGCGGGGTGCTTCTCGATGGCGCTCTCGGGTCAGCTCGGCAACGCCGGTCTCACCGCCGAGAGCATCGCCACCACCGCCACCGTCACGATGGAGAAGACCGACGCCGGGTTCACGGTCACCGCCGTGCACCTCGACGTGACCGCCACCATCCCCGGCGCCGACCCCAAGGCGTTCGAGACCGCCGCCCTGAACGCCAAGGCGGGCTGCCCGATCTCGCGCCTGCTCAAGGCCGAGATCACCATGGACGCCAAGCTGGTGAGCTGACCGACCGGTCCGTGGAGGCGTTCGCGTCGTCGAACGCCCGGGTTCACCCGACCCGACGACGAAGCGTCGGGCTCCACGGTGGGCGGGGACGGGCCCCGTCCCTGCTACGGAACCGGCGCGGCAACGGACCGCCGGAGGCGGTCCCTCCGAGCCTGGATCGACGGAGGGTCGTCGGGGATGCGGCGACCCTCCGTCGTCATCGCCTCACTGGGTCCACGACACGAACACGACGCGCGGCTCGCGGCGGCCGCCGCCCATGTCGGTGTGGCCGACCGCCGCGTAGACCCCCCAGTAGAACGGGATCAGGTCCGCGCCGCCCGGGTTGTGGAGGCCGTTCCAGCCCTCCCCGACCCACGGGCTGGTGCCCTGCTTGGTGCACGCCGAGAGCGGCGTGGTGCCGCAGATCGCGTAACCCTCGCCGTAGTTCCTGCCGTCCGCGCCCTCGAAGTTCCCGCCCGAGTAGAAGAGGTGGTACTTGCCGTCGCCGCCGCTCACCAGGCTCGGCGCCTCCACGGTACCCGCCTCCCAGGTGTTGCGATCGGCGGTGAGCAACGTGGTGGCGCCGGTCGCGCACGCCGTCATGCTGCTGTTCAACCTGCAGCCCTGGATCTTGCGGGTCACGCTCGAGTAGCGCCCGTAGCGGCCCCAGTCGACGCTCCACAGCATGTAGTAGTTGCCGTTGTAGTCGTAGACGATGTCGGGATCGATCACGCCGTTGCGGCTCGGGTCGCGGTACACGGGACCGCTGCCGATCGGCGTGAACGGACCTCCGGGGCTCGAGCTCTGCGCGACGCCGATGGCGTGCTCGCCGAACGGGCTGCCGTCCCACGCGACCGTCGCCGCGTAGAAGAGGTAGTACGTCGAGCCCTTCTGCACCACCTCCGGTCCCCAGAAGTTCCCCAGCGCCCACGACGGCGCCGTGGGCAGCGCCTCGGTGAGGGCGCTCCAGCTGCCGCTGGTGATCGAGGTCGCCGAGTAATGGGGGATGCGGAAGTAGCCCCAGTTGGTGGCGAACACGTGGTACTTGCCGCTGCCGTAGATCACCCCGGGGTCCGCCATGTTGGTGCCCTGCAGGATCGGCGACGGGGTGCTGAGCGACCAGCACCCCGAGAGCCACACGCACGCCGCGACGGCGAGCGCCACGGACCTTCGCATCGAACCACGCATCACCCCTCCCCTTCCCCGACCACGTGTGAGACCACCGCCGCCCGAGCCCCCGCTCGCGCGGCGACGTGCGGCTGAGCAAGGGCCGCGCCAAGGGCTGACGATCGGCGACGATCGCGGGATGCCGCGTTCCGCGCGGACCGAGACGCGACCGGTCCACTCGCGAGTCGCGGGGTGCTTCCGGATGTTGGCGCCGCCCGCCAACGGCGAGTGGCGGGAGGGTCACGGCGCGCGGCGCTGCGTGGCCTACTGGTGGCCGTCGAAGCTCGCGACGCTGTCGTTGGTGAGGTGCGCCGCGTTCGCCTCGTCGGTGTCGACGTGGAGGTCGAGCGCGTATTTCTCGGACACCCGCACCACCACGTCGCCGAACACGGTCTCGCGGTCGCCGTCGACGCGCACCCGGATCATGTCGCCGTCGCCGACGCCGAAGCGGCGCGCGTCGCTGGGGTGCATGTGGACGTGGCGGTGGGCGAGGATCACGCCGCTCGGGATCCGCACCTCGCCGCGCGGTCCGCGCAGCACGAGCCCGGGCGTGCCGTCGAGCTTCCCCGACTCGCGCAGCGGCGCCTCGATGCCGAGCACCCGCGCGTCGGTCTGCGCCACCTCCACCTGGGTGCGGTCGCGGAGCGGGTTGATGATCGCGACGTTGCGGATCTCGTGCTTGGGGCCGACCAGGTCGACGGTCTCGCGCGTCACGAATTGGCCGGGCTGGGTGACCGGACGGCGCATCGTGAGCTCGTAGCCCTCGCCGAACAGCGCGTCGCAGTC
>CAYMQR010000291.1:0-6661 GCA_964392195.1 uncultured bacterium
ACCCGCGCGGCGACCGGCGGCTCGACGCCGGCGGCGGCGAGCGCGGCGACGTCGACGAGCACCGGCGGCGGCGGACCGTCGCGGACGATCGCGCCCGCGTCGAGGTGCACGATCCGGTCGAGAGCCAGGAGCTCCTCGGTCTCGTGCTCGATCACGGCCTCCGCGAGCCCGTCACCGGCGAGGCGGCGCAGGATGGCGTGGACCTCGCCCTTCCCGACCGGGTCGAGGTCGGTGGTGGGCTCGTCGAGGAGGATCAAGCTCGGCCGCATCGCGAGCACGGAGGCGATCGCGAGGCGCTGCTTCTCGCCACCCGAGAGCGTCGCCGGCTCGCGGCCCTCGAACCCTGCGAGGCCCACCAGCGCCAGGCACTGGGTCACGCGGCGCGCGATCTCGTCGCGCGGCACTCCCAAGCTCTCGGCGCCGAACGCCACCTCGAGCGTCGCGTTGGTGCTGAAGAGCTGCGCGTCGAAGTCCTGGAACACCATGCCCACCCGGCGCGCGGCGCGCGCCACGCCGATCTCCGCGGGGCGCTCGCCGCCGACGCTCACCGCGCCCTCGAGCCGGCCCGGGAAGAACGCCGGGACGAGGCCGTTGGCGCAGCGCAGCAACGTGGTCTTCCCGGCGCCCGACGCCCCCACGATGGCGACGCGCTCGCCCGCGCCGATGGCGAGCTCGACGCCACGCAGCACCTGCCGCTCGGTGCCGCGGTACGCGAAGCCTAGCCCGGTGATCTCGAGGACGGCGCTCATCGGGGCGATCGGACCGGGCGGCGCCTCGCGACGAAGCTCACAAGAGCGCGGTGCCGACCAGCACCAGCACCGCGGGCACGCCGAGCAGCCAGCGTGGATCGAGCGCGGCGCTCGCGGCCGGACTACCGGTCAGGAAATAGAGCAGCAACATCCCACCGAAGGCCGCGGCGGGCGTGACGAAGAGCCCGACCAGGCGCCGCGTCCGGCCCACCGGCGGCGCCTCGCCGAGGATCTGGTCGGCGGTCAGACCCCACGCGCGCACGCGCGGCGCCACCGCCCGCATCACGAACGGCGACACCACCAGGCTCCACGAGAAGTTGTTGAAGAAGATCACCGGCGCCACCACCCGCGCCGGGAACGCCTCGAACACGATCCCTCCCCAGCCGATCACCAGCGCGCACGCCGCGCTCGCGACCGCCACCACGAACGCGTACTCGGCGAGCTGTAGCGCCGGGCTCGCGGCGCCCGCGAGCTGCTTGTCCCCGCTCAGCACCGGCGGCATCGGCGTGCCGGCGAGCGCGCGCCACATCCGGTACGGGATCCACCCGAGCAGGAAGTTGCCGACGAAGCCGAACACCGTCACCGGACCGAGGGTGCCGAAGAAGTCACCGATCAGGTTGCCGATCGCGATTCCCCACGCCGCGGCGGGACCGAACAGCAGCGACGCCATCGGCGGGATCGAGTTGGCGGGCCTGAGCTCGGTGACGCCGGGGATGATGGGGATCGGCTTGAAGGGGATCAGGATCGCCGCGTAAACGGCCGCGCAGATCGCCACCAGCACGATCATGCGGGTATTGCTCCACATCCGGATCAGATCACGCACCGGCGTCCCTCGTGGTCCTCGGTCGATGGTGGCGAACGGCTCGCCGCGGGCCGCGCGGCGCCCCGAAAAAGGGCGCCGAGTATAGCCCGCGCCTGGCGCGCGTCCATGCTCCGCGCTGGATCGCGGCGCGCCTGCGCACCCCGGAGACAGGACCGCCCGGGGCTCGCGCGAACCCCGGGCGGCTCACCGCGCGAACGCGGCGTCCCGGCTCAGTGCAGCGACACGCGGTACGAGCGCACGCGCATCTCGTACTGGGTGAGCACGATCGTGGGCGACGTGGGCGTCACGGTGCTGCTGGCGTCGTACAGGAACACCTTGCAGGTGGTGTCCGCGGTGGGCACGAAGCTCGTGCTCGTGACCTTCTCGTAGCCCGGGTCGACCGGCGTGCGGCCCATGTTGCGCGGGTTCTGGATCTGGGGTTGGACCTGGGTAAGAGTGATCACGTCGTCGATCGCCTTGTCGGCGGCGGCGGGGTCACCGATGCCCTCGTAGTACTCCATGCGGTTCACCACATCGCCGTCGAGGGTGTGGAGAGCGGTCTGGCAGGTGGCGTGGCGACCCTTCTCACGGGCGCCGAGGAGCTGCGGCACCGCGACGGCGGTGAGGATCCCGATGATCGCGATCACGATCAGCAGCTCGACCAGCGTGAAGCCATTCGCACCCGGGCGCAGCACTGGGGCTTTTCTCATCATGGAGCTCTCCGTTGGCGCACAAACGCGCGCGTGCCTCCAGAGCAACTTCCACGCCACCATCCAAAGGCAGACAATTCTCCAGGGATTCCGGGATTTCCCGAATGGTTTCCGTCGCGCGAGCCCACCGCCCCCAAGCCGAGGACGGCATCCGCCCCCCCCGAACTCCGTGCGTGGTCACCGGCGGGGACGCAAAACGTCACTCGAAACCCCGAGTTGGGCGGCGCTGCGGAGCCCGTCGACGGGTCCGCCCGTCGTCAGGATCTCGCCAGCCTCCGTCAGGTTCACCACTCGGATGGCGATCCGCGCCGGGGTCTTGCGCGGAGCGAGAGCCGAATTACGTAGGAGTTTCCGATGTCCCCGCGCGTTCAGCCGAGCCGCGCAGATTGGCACACGGCCTGCTCAAGCGATTCGACGTCGGTGAGCACGCTGCGCGATTCACGTCGTGCGCCTCATCCGATCGGAGCCGGTCGCGGCTCCGCCCGCCTAGCCCCCCCCGGGGGCTTTCTCGGTCCCAATGGTGGGCCCGGGGAAGCCCCCGAACCTTTTGGGGACGGGCACGAGCGATCATTCGCCGACGAGAGGCGGTACACTCGCCGCGCACGAGCCGTCGCCCCCCGTTCCCGATGAACCCACCGCCCACTCACCCCACCGCCGACGGCGATTACAAGCTCACGCTCTACGGCTCGTGCCCGGGCTGCGGGCAGTTCGCGGGCAAGATCGAGTGGCAGGCGGTCGGCTTTCGTGCGCTCCGCGAGCGCATCCAGCGCGAAAGCCCACAGGGATTCTGCTCCGCGTGCCGGCGCGGGTTCCCGCTGACCTGGGCGCAGGTGCGGCTGCGCGGCCGCATGATCCGCGAGGGCGAGGTCGCCAAGGTGCTGCTCGCCGACGAGCCCGCTCCACCCCGCTGAACACCAGCGCGCCTTCAGCGAGCCAGGATCGGGCACACCCCCGGGCCCGGCCACGATCGGTCCGCGAGGCTCGCGACCAGCGACGGGCGTGACGGGCCAGGCGGACACTCGGCGCTCGCGTCGTCGTAGCTCGCCAGCATCAGCGAGGGCGGCCGCGAGCCGTCCCAGCGCGCGCCACCCGGCGAACCCTCCGGCGGCGCAGGACGGAACCACCCCTTCGAGACGTAGGCCTCGCCATCGGGCGCGTAGACCTCGACCGGCGCAGCCGCGTGCACGCGCACCTCGGTGCCTTCCGGCGCGGCGCACAGCTCGACGACGGCGTGACCGCCGCGGTACGCGTCGCAGCGCCCTTCCGGGTCCCGATCGGCCTTCGCGGCCCACACGCGTGCGATCCGGAGCGGCCGCTTGAGCGCCGGCTGGATCCGGGTCTGGTAGGTCTCGGGCTCGAGCACCACGATCACGTCCCCCGGCGCGGCCCATTCGAGGAGGCGCGGGAAGCGCAGCCAGCGGTCGTCCGGCACCGGCGCGGCCACCGGCAGCGGCGTGACGGCGGACCCCATCCAGTAGTGGAACCAGCGCGGCGCGACGTGGTGGAAGTAGTAGTACTCGTCGCCGTCGGTGAAACGGTAGTCGCGCGGGTGGACGGCGTACTTGTCGCCCACCACCAGCAAGCGGCCGGGAGGGCGGAGCAGCGCGCCGGCGCGCTCCGCCACCCGCTGCGCGAACGGGTCCGCGTAGACCGGGTCGCGAAACGCGCGCACCTCGGTGACCACACCCGGGGCGAGCGGCGCCGCCACCGCGATCCACATCCCCGCGACCAGCGCTCCCACACCGCGCGGCCGCCATCCGCCCGCGAGCGGCCGCGGGGTCAGCCGCCGCTCGAGCGCCGCGAGCGCCACCGCCGCGAGGCTCACCGCGCTCGGGATCGCCGGCAGCAGGTAGCGCGACTCGCGGCGCGAGATGACCAGCGAGAAGAGCGCGAGGTTGGCGACGAACCACAGCGCGTTGGCGCGATCGGTCGCCGAGCCGCGGATCACCGCGCGGAACGTGCCGATCGCGATCAGCGCCGCGATCGGCCAGCGGAAGCTCGCCACCAGCGCGTCGAGGTATTCGAGCCGCGACTCGGTGACCCGCGTGGTGATCCCGCTCTTGTCGGCCTGCGAGACCACCACCTCGGCGAGCGCCCGCAGCCCGTGCTCGACGTCCCAGCCGAGCCGCCAGCGAAAGAGCGCCACCATGCCCGCCACGAAGAGCGGGATCGGCAGCACCGCCGCCGCCCAGAAGCCGGGCGAGCGGAGCGCCGGTGCGGTCCGCCGCGCGCGCAACGACTCGAGGACCTCGAAGCCGAGCAGGAAGGGGCCGAGGACCGCGAGCGGGTGGCGCGCCGCCACCGCGAGAGTGGTCAGCACCCCGATCCCGAGGCGCGCCAGCGGAGCCGCGCGCCGCTCCCGGCTCGCGAGATGGAGCGCGAGCGCCGCCGCGGCGGTGGCGGCGCCGAGGAGATCGGCCATCACGAACGGCGCGTAGTGGACGAAGAGCCGCGAGAACCCGAACAGCACCGTGGCGGCGAGCGCGCGCGCAGGCCCCAGCGAGCGCGCCGCCAGCGCGTAGGTGGCGGCGAGCGCCAGGTACGAGACCACGGCCGCGAGCACGTGCGGCCCGCGCCAGGCATGGGTCGCGCCGCCCAGGAAGAACGGCAGGTCGAGGAGCGAGACCAGCGGCGGCCGCACGCCCTCGAACCACGAGCCGTGGCCGGCGAGGAACCGCGCGTTGATCAGGTAGTCGGTCGCGTCGTAGTAGTCGGCGGCCAGGCCCCAGGCCAGGTGCACGTGGAACGCGAGCTCCACGCCGAGCAGCGCGAGCAGCGCTCCCGCGAGCGCGCGCGACGCGCCGCGCGCCGGCTGGTCGCCGTGGCTCACGCGCCGCGCCCGCGCCGCGATTCGCGGGCGAGCCGGGCACGGATGCGCATCACGTCGAGCACCATCTTGGTGCCGTCGACGCTCGCGTTGACCTTGGTGCGCGGATCGTTCCGCCACACCACCGGGATCTCGTCGATGCGCAGCCCGCCGCGGTGGGCGCGCATCAGCGCCTCGACGTCGAACGCGAAGCCCGGTGTGAAGAGCGGCTCGAAGAGCGCCGGCACGCACTCCGCCGCGAACAGCTTGAAGCCGCACTGGGTGTCGTGGATCGGCAAGCCGGTGACCAGCCTCACGAAGTGGTTGAACACCTTGCCGAGGTTCTCGCGGAGCCAGGGCTGGTGGACCTCGACGCGGCAGTCGGCGAGCCCGCGCGAGCCGATCGCGACGTGCGCGCCCTGCGCGAGCCGGCCCTCGAGCGTTTCGACCTCCTCGATCGGAGTCGACAGGTCGGCGTCGCACATGAGCCGCCGCCGGCCGCTCGCGGCGAGCATGCCGTCGCGCACCGCGGCGCCCTTGCCGCGGTTGCGCTCGACGCGCACCAGCGCCACCCGGTGGCGCGCGCCGTCGCGCTGGAACGAGCGCACCACCTCGGACGAGCGGTCGGTGCTGCCGTCGTCGACCACCACCACCTCGTGGGCCGCGTCGGTGCGGGAGTCGAGATAGGCGAGGATCCGCTCGAGCGTGGGGGGGAGCCGCTGCTCCTCGTTGAGCACCGGGATGACGACCGTGAGCCCGACCCCTTCCGCGCCGCTCACGACGCGTCCTGGCCGCCGCCCACGGGCGGCGCCTGCGGGAGCGCGCGCTCAGCCGACGGGTCGCGAGTCATCGGCCCTGGGCGCGTTCGGGGACTTCGGCTCGATCCACTGCCCGTACACGCTGCCCCAGAACACCTCGCTCTCGATCTTCACGATGCGGCGGGGGGCCGCGGTCGAGATCCAGATCGCCACCTTGCGCAGCTTGCGCTTCTCGGGCGGCGGCGGCGGGACGTTGGGGTTACGGATCTCGGGCTCGAGGCGGAAGGTGTCGAAGGTGCCGGCCGGCACGGTCACGGTCTCGCGTCCGACGACGTGCATGGTTATCAGGTAGCGGCTCTTGCCGTTCAGCACCTCGACCAGCTTCGAGTCGCCGATCGCGAGGTCGACGCCCCGCAACAGGAACGCGGCGGTCACGGGATCGTACGCGCGGGTGATGGGGAACAGCCAGTCCTTCGTGTTGCCGTTCTTCACCCGCCGGCTGGTGGCGACCCCGTCCTTCCACGAGATCGCGAGGTGGGTGTCGACCTTGTCGCCGCGCTCGCGCTGGGTGAAGTCGAAGGTCTCGGGGGTGAGCGTCGTGGCCTCGAACACCGCCTCGACGCGGTCGTTCATCTTCCAGATCCAGTCCAGCCACGACATCGTCCGCGCCGTCCCGATCACCTTGACCCGCGCCGGCTCGTCGCCGGGCAGCGTCTGCACGCTGAGCGTCGCGCGCGCCGCGGGGATTCCCTTCCAGCCGAACTCGTACTGGAGCACCTCGCCCACCTCGAACGCCTCGTGGACGACCTCGTGGACCGGCAGCACCCCGTCCGCCG
>CAYMQR010000292.1:0-6652 GCA_964392195.1 uncultured bacterium
GCTCTACCCGTTCATGCTCGAGGGACCGGTCGGGCCGTTCTCCGATTCGGGCTGACGTCGCGTCCCGGCCGGCCGCGTGCCGCGCGGCTCAGCGCCGGAGCGCGCGGTAGCTGGCGCCCCTGGAGACGAGCTCGGTCTCGCGGGCGCTCCACACCGCGCCGTAGCGGTAGAACGGCACGCCGGGGAAAAGGTGGTGCACGAGGTGGTAGTTCTGGGACAGGAGTAGCGGGGTGAGGAGGCGGCCGCGCCATGCCGCCGACCAGCGCACGTTGAGCGTGGCGCGGAAGCGATCGTCGCTGCCGCGGGTCTCGTGGGGGGCGTGCGGCAGCCAGTCGAAGGAGCACGCGAGCAGGCCGATCGCGAGCCGGGACGGCAGCACGACGAAGAGCAGCACCTCGCGTCCGTGGCCGGAGGCCGCGGCGAGCGCGGCGGCCCCCCACAGCGCGAGCAACGTGATCACCGTCTCGGCGCGCTCGTCACGCGGCCGGGTGGCGAGCTGCCGGAAGTAGAAGGCGTAGTAGTGGAGGTCCTGGGTCATCCAGCGCAGCGGCAACGTCAGGCGGAAGCGCCCGCCGCTCCACATGTCCGGGTCGCGCGCGGGGTCGTTGGTGTTGCGGTGGTGCTCGAGGTGGGCGAAGCGGAAGGCGCGGAACGGCGCCATGAGCGGCACGCCGGCGAGGCGGCCGGTGAGCTCGTTGAGCCGGCGCGCGCGAGCGATGCTGCCGTGCGAGGCGTCGTGCATCGGCGTGAAGGTGAGGTAGCCGGCGAGGGTGAGCAGCGTGACGGCGAGCGGCGCGGGGATGGCGCCGGCGACCGCGGCGGCCAGGACCGTGAGCCAGCCGCAGAAGGCCGCGAGCGCGAGCGCGAGCGTCGGCCACGAGACCGCCGGGTTGTTCATGAGGGCGATCAGCCGGGCGCGATCGGCGGCGGGCCGAGCGGCGGAGGCGACGGCGGGGCTGGCGGTGGGGGTGGCCGGGAGCGCGGTCATCGGGAGCCTCGCTGGGTGGCGCCGTCCCCGGCCCGCGGGAGCAGGCCGAGGAGCAGTAGGTTCTTGATCTCGGCGACCTGAGCAATCACGTCGGCGCGCTTGCCGCGGAAGTGGTTGGTGAAGAGCGCGCCGTAGAGGAGGTCGCTCACGAGGTCGGTGACGCGCTCGGGTGACACCGCGCGGAAGGTGCCGTCGGCGACGAGCTGGCGGACGAGCTTGCGCCACGGCAGCACGGCGGCCTCGCGGTGCGTGAAGTAGCTCGGCGTATCGCGGTCGCGGAACTCGGCGCGCTCGAGGATCAAGAGCTCGACGAACGCGGGGCGAGCGTCGAAGAACCGCAGGTACGCGGCGAACGCGGCCTCGATGCGGCCGATCGGCTCGGTGGTGCTCGCCATCGCCTCGTCGAGGGCGGCGCGGAGCTGCCACATGCCGCGGTCCACGGTGGCGTAGAAGAGCTCTTCCTTGCTGGGGAAGTAGCGGTAGATGGTGCCCTTGGCGACGCCCACGGCGCGCGCCACCACGTCCAGGTCGGTGCCCGCGTAGCCCGACTCGGCGAACACCCGCGTGGCGGCGTCGAGGATCTCCTCGCGGCGTCGCTCGGTCAGGCCCTCGACCTTGGGGCGGCCGACGCGGCGAGGCTGGGTGGAATGGGTGGCGGACGGCATGAGCTTCATTAGTTGACTGACGAGTCCGTCATATAATTAAGCAGGGGCAGGCCGATGTCAAGCCGGACGCGGAGGCGGTGGGCGCGACGCGAGGCCCGGCCGCGCCCGGCGGGATCACTCGAACGGCACGTCGTCGGCGAGCAGGAGGCGCAGATCGTCGATGCTGAGCGCCGTCTCGAGCTCGGTGACGCCGGTGCCCAGCACGTCCGCGATCCAGGCGCTCTTGCGCTTGAGCGTGGCGACCTTGCGCTCCTCGATCGTCCTCGGGCTGCGGAAGTGCATGATCGTGACCGGACGGGTCTGGCCCTGGCGGTGGATGCGGCCGTTGCGCTGGTGCACCACGTTGGGGACCCACGGTACGTCGAGGTGGATCAGGAGGTCGGCCGAGTCCTGCAGGTTGAGGCCCTCGCGGGCGGCGTCGCTGGCGAGCAGCACGCGGTAGCTTCCCGCGCGGAAGCCGCTCTCGATCTCGTCGATGCGGGCCGCGGGCACGCTGCCCTCGATCGAGGCGATGGCCTCGCTCGCCACGCCCCGCTGCTCGAGGATCCGCCTGAGCGCACCGAGCGCGTCGAGGAAGCGGCAGAACACGATCGTGCCGGGCGCGCCTCGCTCGAGCCGCTCGAGGATCAGCTCGCTCGCCTCGTCGAGCTTGGGGCTCGCGCCGCGGTAGGCGTGATCGACGAGCAGCGGCGAGATCGCGACCTGCTCGAGGCGCAGGATGTGGGTGAGGAGGCTGGCGCGCTCGCGGGGCCCGAAGCGGCGCGGGTCGATCGCGGCGAGGGTCTTGGCGGCGTCTTGCTTGAGGTCGCGGTAGAGCTGGTCCTGCTCGGCGGCGAGGCCGAGCTCGACCACCACCTCGCGCAGCGGCGGCAGGTCGAGGGCCACGTCGGAGTCGGCGGCGGTCTTGATGAACACGTACGGCGACACGCGCTCCTTGAGCTCGTCGAGGTTCTTGTAGCCCTTGATGTGGAACACCGGACGGCGCCGCCCGCGCAGCCGGAGCCGCTCGACGATCGCGTAGCGCGACGCGAAGTCACCCCACAGCGAGCCGAGCAGCGTGGGCTGGAGGTGCGCCATCAGCGCGTGCAGCTCCTCGGGGCGGTTGGGCATCGGAGTGGCGGTCAGGAAGAACACGTACGGCGCCGCGTGCGCGAGCCGCGCGAAGCCCGCCGACGCGAGCGTCTTCGAGCCCTTGAGCCGGTGCGCCTCGTCGACCACGAAGATCTCGGCGCCGAGCGCCGTGAGCTCGGGGACCTCGCGTTGAAGGGCGTGGTAGCCGACGATCACGAACGGCACCCGGCGCGCGCGCCGGTAGGCCGCCACGCGCTCGTCGCGGTCGCCGAACACCGCCACCACCTCGCGATCGGTGAAGCGGCGGATCTCGCGCTCCCAGCCGACCAGGCGCGGCTTCGGCACCACGATCAGCGCGCGCCGCGCGGCGCCGGCGTCCATGAGTTCCGCCGCGGCGGTGATCGCCTGGAGCGTCTTCCCGAGGCCGACGTCGTGGGCGAGGATCCCGCGCTTCACCGCGAGCAGCCAGCGCACGCCGCGCTTCTGGTAGGCGTGGAGGTCGCCGGTGGCGAGGGCCTCGCGGCGGAAGCCGCGCGGCAGGACGAGGCGGGCGTCGTCCTTGGCGCTCTCGAGCCGCGCCGCCTCGCGGCGGCGCTCCTCCTCGGCGAGGCGCCGCGCGACCCGCGCCTCGAAGAGCGCGCGCAGCGCCTCCGGGTGAGCGTCCAGGAAGCCATCGAGCCGAGCCTGGAGCTCGCTCGTCCACATCGACGAGCCGCCGCCCAGGATCTTGCGGATCTCGGCCCGATCCTCGGGGCGGAAGATCGGGAAGCGGCGCAGGTCGTCGCGGTGCAGGTCCTCGATGCGGGGACGGAACACCGCGAGCTCGGCCTCGTCGATCGGTGGCGGCGCGGGACGGGGAGGCGGCTTGCGCTTGGCCGGCGCCGCCGCGCGCCGGCTGGGCGGCGCGGGCGGCGGCGAATCCGGCGTCGGCGCAGCGGACGCGACGGATGCCGGGCGCGCGGGCCGCTCGCGTGGCGTCTCACGCGCCGTCGGCGCGCCGCCCTCGGGCGGCGCGCTCGCCGGCCGCACCCCCGGGACCGACGCCACGCGCGCGACGCGGGTCGCGAACAGCTCGGCGATCCACGCCGGGTCCTCCTCGAGGCGCGCGCGGTGGCGCTCGTCGATCTTCTTGAGCCAGTCGCGCTGGCGCGCCGTGAGGTCCTCGAGGCGGCGCCCGCGCACGTCGCACACGAACGCCTTCTCGTTCTCGCGCAGCGCCGGGTGGACGCGGATCTCGTCGACGGTGAGCTCGCGGAGGGTGGGGCGGAAGTGGCGCGCCGCCGCCGGCAGCTCGTCGAAGCGCGACTCGCGGGCGCGCCGGCTCGCGCCGATCGCCTCGCGCGCCTCGGCCGAGGCGAGCACCGTCAGCGCACCGCCGCGGTCGAGGGTGAACTTCTCGGTCGGCAGCACCCAGCCTTCGAGGCCGCGGACGAACTGCGCGCCCGACTCCTTCACCAGCGCCTTGGTCCGCTCCCAGGCCTTCTCGCCGAAGGCGCGCCCGAAGCTGAGCAGCAGGCCGTCGTCCTGGACGGACACGTAGAGCGGATGGAAGCGCCGCTCGTCGCCGAGGATCAGCGGGTACCAGTCGCCCGGCGGCGGCGCCGGTGGAGCGGGCGGCGCACCACCGCCCTCCGCGCTCGCGGCGCGCTGCGCGGGCTTGGGGCTTCGGCGCAGGCTCACGGCGCCGAAGATACCGCCACTCGTACCGGCCGTGGGACGTCGATCGAGGTTTTCCGGGACGGAATGTTGCTATTTTGCCCGCATGCGGATCAAGGCTCGGTACCCGCGGGCGCTCGCGCGCGCGGCCGCGGCGGCGTGGCTCGCGCTCGCCGCCGCGCGCTGCGGCAGCTCGGGCTCGGCCGGCGGCTTCGTCGACGTCCCGCTCATCTGGTCGGCCGCCGACGGCAGCTACCGGCTGGCCGGCGCCGAGAAGCGCCTGAGCACCGGAGGCGACGGGCCTGCGGTGCTCTTCTTCATGGGCGCGACCACGCCGTCCGCCGTGGCGTTCGACCTCGCGGTGCCCGGGTACTCGTGGGTGGAGCACCTCGCGGGCCGCGGCTACCGGGTGTTTCGCTGGGATCCGAGCGGCTACGGCGACTCCAGCGATCCCGCCGAGCTCGGCGAGCCCGCGAGCGCGGATCACCCGGTGACCCGCACCGCCGTCGTCGAGGCGCAGGCCGAGCTGGTGGCGGACGACGTCGCGGCGCGTACCGGCGACGACGCGCTCCACGTGATCTGCTGGTCGGCCGGATGCACGCCCGCGCTCGCCTTCGCCGCCGCGCGACCCGAGCGGGTCCAGTCGCTGGTGCTCTACGCCGCCACGTTCGGGCCGCTCTCCGGGCTCGGTCTGCCGCCCTTCGACCCCGACACCGCGATCACCAATTTCGTCGGGGCGTACCGCCTGACGTCGGCCGACGACGTGGCGAAGCGCTGGGACGACATGATCCCGGTCGAGGACAAGACCGTGTATCGCGATCCCGAGGTCTTCGACACCTGGGTGCGCGACTTCCTGGCCTCGGACGACACGTCCGCCAGCCGCGATCCGGCGTCCGTCCGGGTGCCGAACGGCATGCTCGCCGACAGCTACGACGTGTTGCTCGGCCACCCGCCCTACGACCCATCCCGGGTGGTCGCGCCGGTGCTGGTGATCCGCGGCGTCGACGACCCCGAGACCAACCCCCGCGGCCAGAACCTGCTGCTGCAGGCGCTCGGAAGCCCCGACAAGCGCGCCGTCGAGATCGACGGTGGGACCCACTACGTGACCGTCGAGCGCGCCCACGACGTGTTCTGGGCGGCGGTCGACGAGTTCCTCGACGAGCACGGATAGGTCTACGCGAATAGCGGTTTTCCCGCTGTTGAAGCGCTCAACGCAGCGCGTTAGCATCCCTCGATCACTTCCTCACGAGGTCGCATGCCCACCACCAAGAAGACGTCGTCGAAGAGCGCCAAGTCGGCCGCCCCCAAGGCCCCCGCCAAGCCGGCGCTCACCGGGCTCGCCGCGTACTTCGACGAAGCGTTGTTCCTGCCGGATCTCGAGTCGAAGAACAAAGCCGAGGCGTTCGAGGAGATGGTCGACGCGCTGTGCGCGACCCTCGGCAAGCAGCACAAGCAGACGCTGCTCAGCATGTTGCACCACCGCGAGATGCTCGGCACCACGGGCATCGGCCGCGGAGTCGCGATCCCCCACGGGCGCACGCTCCTCACCCGCCACCTGCGGGTGGTGTTCGGGCGGTCGAAGGCGGGGATCGACTACGGCGCGCGCGACAACGAGCCGGTCAACCTGATCTTCCTGGTGGTCGCGCCGTTCCAGGATCGCGGCAACGTCTACCTGCCCACGCTCGGCAAGCTGGTGGAGCTGGTGCGGACCAAGCCGAACCGCGACAAGCTCATGGAAATCGAGACGTTCGATCAGTTCGTCGAGGCGCTGTCGGCGCCGACCGCGTGACGCGCGGGGACCGGACACGCACGGGAGGGACGCTTGGAGGCCACGCTTCAGATTCTCCTCGAGATCCAGCACATCGATCAGCGTCTCTCCGAGCTCGATAACCCGGAGCACGTCCAGCAGTTCGAGAAGCTCGGCTTCCAGTGGCAGCCCGAGCACCGTCAGCAGCTCATCGAGCTGCGCGCCAAGCGTGCGGCGCAGATCGACGCCGAGCTCCTCGCCCACTACCAGGGGCTGAAGGAGCGCTACGGCGCCGCGATCGTCCCGATCGACGGCGGCATCTGCCTCGGCTGCTTCATGACGATTCCCACCGCCTGGGTGCAGGACATCCGCCAGAGCCTGTCGGTGAAGACCTGCGGCCACTGCGGCCGCATCCTGTTCTGGGTGGGCTAGTTCTTTCGGGGGGCTGTTCCAGCCCCCCGCCCGCGTGGAGGGTCGCGCGCCGCGCGACCGGCCGGTCTGCGATTCCGATTGTGGCTCGGGCCG
>CAYMQR010000293.1:0-6651 GCA_964392195.1 uncultured bacterium
GACGTGGACCGGGAGGCCGGCGGCGGTCGCGGCGCGCGCGAACGCCGAAGGCAACGTGCCGGCGTCGGTGCTGCCCACTCCCCACACCGTGGAGCCGCCGAAGAACGCCACCTCGAGCGGCTTGGCCGTCGCGGCGGCCGTCGACGGGTTCTCGGTGCGGCGCAGGCCGTTCTCGACGTGAACGTAGCGCGCGGTCTCGCCCGGCTCGGGGAAGTCCTCGCGTTGCCAGCCGAGGAACGGCTTGTAGCGCGCGTGGGTGGCGGCGAGCTCGCGGAAGTACTCCGCCGCCCACTCCTTGCCGGCGTAGACCGGCGACTTCGCGCGCGCGTCGGCGGGCGCGTGGTCGGCCCAGCCGCTCGAGCGGATCGCGGCGCCGAGCGCGGTGTTGAGCAGCACCAGCCACAACGCGGCGGTGGCGAGGCGGATCGGGAGCGGGCTCTGCCCGGCGGACCGCGGCATCGCGTAGCGTTCGTCGCTGAACTGGTGGAAGTAGCGCGCCTTGGGACGTTCGTGATCGGCGCGCACCCAGTAGCTCGAGAGCCGCCGATCCGGCGCGGTGTCGAGCGGGTCGACGCGCTTCAGGCGCTGCCACAGCGCCACCGGGGTGAAGATCCCCAAGAACACCGGCAGCAGCGTGATCCAGGTCAGCACCTCGCCGACCCAGAACCCCAGGCGCGCGAAGACGTGCTGGATCTTCGCGGCGGCGGTCTTCGACGCGCGGCTCACCGCGAACAGCGTGAGCCCGATGCCCGCCACGATCGCGGCCGGCACCAGCTTGCCGCGCCAGTAGAAGAACGCCGCGACCGCGAGCGGGATGAGGAGCTCGGCGAGCACCCGCCACCGACCGTGGCTGGCGGGAGGCGCGAGCGGCGCGCCGACCTTGTTCCATTCCCAGCGATTGGGGTTCGCCATACCGATCGATCGATCGAGCGTGCGCGTGCGGGCGCGACGGAGGGGGCGGGAAGGTAACGCGGATTCCTCAGCGTGCCTTGGGTGAGCCGCGTGCGCGGCGCGCGGCGGCCTTGGGCCCGCGCCGCGTGGTCCGGGCCGGGCGCGCGGCGGGCGCCGCGGGCGGGGGAGACGGGGGCGCCGGCGCCAGACGCGCCGCGCGCTCCGCCGGCACGCCGTAGACCGCCGCGACCGCGACGTCGAGCTCGGCGCGCAGCGCGGCCCGCGCCTGGCCTTCGGGCGCCGCGCCGGTGAGGCCGAGGAGCGCGCGTACGCGCCGGTCGACCTCGAGCCGCGCGGCCTCGTCGGGCGGGAGCGCGATCGGCAGGCTGCCGAGGGTGGGGTCGTCGAGGTGCACCGTGAGCGTCGCGTGGCTGATCACGACGTCGCGCAGGTAGGCGTTGAGCAGTGACGAGTTGAGCAGCGCCATCAGGTAGAAGGGATCGAGCTCCTCGCTCCTGGGCGTGAGCACGTTGACGGTGTCGAGCGGCAGCACCCCGCTCGGTAGCATCGTCGCCTCGATCACGTTGGACACGTTCTGGATCCCGACCGCCGGCGCGGAGAGCAACGCGCTGGCCGCGGCGCTCGCCGCGACCCGCGGCAGCAGCGCCGGGTCGAGGACGCCGAACGGGGTCAGGTCGCGGCCTCGCACCACAGGCACCGAGTCGCCGGCGAGGTCCTGGCCGAGACGGGCGCGGCGCGACGGCAGGTTGAGGCCGCGCTCGTTGCGCACCAGCGTCCTGAGCGGCCGGCCGCGCGACTCGAGCTCGCGGTAGAGCTCGACGTCCTCCTCGCGCACGCCGAGCGGCAGCGTCTCGTGGCCCGCGACGAACGCACGCGGGAGGCGCGCGGTGCGAGAGAGCCGCCCCGCTCCGGCGCGGAACACCTCCACGCGCGGGCCCGCGCGACCCGAGGTGCCGGTGAAGATCATGGTGTTGAACGCGACTCCCGGGAACGCGTTGCCGAGGTCGGCGAGCGTGGTGAGCGCGAGCCGCGTCGTCAGCATCCGCCGCGCCGCTCCGTAGGCGCCCGAGCGCACCAGCGAGTGCGGCATCACGAAGCCCAGGTGCCCGCCCTTGGCGAGCAGCTCGAGGCTGCGCTCGACGAACAGCGCCGCGGTGTCGAAGCGCCCGCTCGCGAGCCGATATCGCGAGCGGAGCCAGCGTTTTTCCCCGGGCTCGAGGTGCGCGCCGTAGGGCGGGTTACCGACGATCACGTGGAAGGGCGAGCGGCTCGCGAGCAGGCCGCCGGCGTCGTCGAGGCGCGGCGGGCCGGGCCGGGCCGGGTCGTCGAGCGGCAGGTCGAGCGTGGTCGGGCCGAGCGCGGGCGCCTCGACCGCGTCCCACAGCGCGTTCTCGTGGAGGACGCGGGGCGCCGGCAGGTCGCCGGCCTCGCGGTACGCGTCGATGGCGTGCGCGAGCAGCCGGATGCGGGTGACCACCACCGCGACCGGGTCCCAGTCGATGGCGAACAGGTTGCGCTCGAGGGCGTGGCGGCGCGCCGTGAGCGGGTCGGCGCCGTGCTCGACCCACGCCGCCGCGAGGCGGTCGAGGAGCGGCACCGCGAAGTCGCCCGAGCCGCACGACGGCTCGAGGACGCGCAGCTCCTCGATGGAGGTGGTCTTGAGCGCGCGGTCGAGGGTGTGGTCGAGGATGTGCTCGATGAACGCGGGCGGCGTGTAGAACTTGCCGAGGGCGCTGCGCTCGTGCTCGATGCCGAAGTCGCGCACCAGCTCGTCGAGCCCACGCGCGCCCCACTCGAGCCACGGCGCGCCGTCGAGCGCCTCGTCGAGGGCCGCGCGCGCGGCGGTGCCCGGCACCAGCGGCGCGGCGGCGCCGGGAGCCGTGAGGGTGGTGAGACCGAGCAGCTCGGTGCTGCGCCGCGCCCACGCCTTGGTGCCGCTCGCGCGCAGGTACGCGGCGAGCACCGCGTCGAGGAGCGCGAGGTCGACGCGCGCTCGCCACCACGCGTCGCTCGGCACGCGGCGCCCGGCGGGTGCTTGCGCGGCGGTCTCGGCGCGCACCGCGGCGAGGTGCCGCTCGAGGCGAGGCAGGTCGCGCGGCGCGTCGGCGCGCTCGCTCGGCGGAGTCGGGGCGGAGCGTCTGGGCATCGGTCGGGGGTGGTCGCGCCGGACGCGCGGGGCGCCAATCCTACCCCGATCGGCGCGAGAAATTGCCGCTCTCCCGAGTTGGTCCGCGCTTGTACGGGAAATTCCGGTCTGGTAACCAAGAGCCCCGCTCGTGGAGCGCGGCTCGCGCCGCCGGCTCCGCGGAGCCACGCCGATGAGCTCCCGCCGCCCTCTCCGCGCTCTCGGCCTGGCGCTGGCGATCGTGGTGGCGTCGGCGGCGCGGGTGGTCGTGGCGGCGCCGATGCCGGGCGAGCGGGCCGCGACCCTCGAGCGCCAGATCGCCGAGAAGACCCGCGCCATCGAGCAGCTCGAACGCCGCAACGCCGACCTCCAGCAAGCCGTCGACGCCAACCCCGCGGATGCCGGCGCCAACCTCGCCGCGCGCCAGGAGATCCGCCAGAACACCCGCTACGTCGCGAGCTACAAGAGCGAGGTGAGCGAGCTCGAGCGCGTGCTCGCGCAGCTCCGCGCCGCCGAGGCGGAGGCGGAGGGCGGCGCATCCACGGCGCCCAAGCGCCGGCCGTCGGCTCCGTCCGGTCCGTCGACCACTCCCCGGGCCACGCCGCGAGCGGGCGAAGACGCGCCGCCGGCGGCGCCGCTCACCGCTACCCGGACGAGCCAGCCGGTGCCGCCCGATCCAGGCGCGCTCGATGCCGCGCAGGTCCACGAGCTCATGCGGAGCTGGGCGCTCGGACGCGGCGGCGTGCCCGGGGGCTCGGCCAGGACCACCGGCGCGGCGCCGCTCGCGCTCGTCATCGGGGCGCTCGACTGGCGGCTCGACTGGCGCGAGCTGAGCGTGGGTGCCGCGCTCGGTGCGGTGCTCGGCTGGGGACTGCCGATCGCGCTCCTCGCGGTGCTGCGGCGGCGCCGCCCGCAGCGCGGGCCGGTGGTGGGCTCGGTGAGCCGCAAGTGGGCGAGCCTGGCGGGTGCCGCGGGGACGCCGAGCAAGCAGTGGAGCGACCTCGCCGCGAAGGCGTCCACGCCGGTGCGGCTCGCGGCGGGCGCGAGCGCGGCGATGGCCGGCACGCTGGTGTTCGTCTTGCTCGCTTCGCTCGGTGGGTTCGGCGCGAGCATCGGGACGCCCGGGCTGTGGGGCGAGGCGGTCGGGGCCGTGCTGGCGCTGGCGCTCGCGGCGGCCGCGGTCGTGACCTGGCGGCGCCGCTCGCTGGCGGCCGCGCTCGGCGCATTCGCGGTGGCGGTGCTCGCCGCCGCGGTGCCGACCGGCCTCGCGCTGACCTCGTTCGGCGGACCCGGCGCCGTCGCCGCGGGGGTGCTGCTCGCGCTCGCGGCGGCGCTGCAACTTCCCGCGATCACGGCGCTCTGGTCGCTCGCGACGCCACGCGCGGTGGGTGAGGCGCGGAGCGTGGTGGCGGTGGCGGGCGCGCTCACCGGTGCGCTGGTCGGGCTCGCGGGCGCGGCGCTCCACCTGCTCGCGGCGTGAGCCTCGGCCGGAGCGGGGCGACGGCGCCTGATTCCCTTGCCTGGCCGCGGCGGGGAGGGGTAGCATTGCCCCGGTCGACGCCGGATCGACCTTCTTCCACAACCCGAGTGTTTGGATCCCCGAGTCGCGGGGCAGTGGTCTCTCCGGATCGGGAGATCCCGACCGATCCCCAGGTAGCCTGGTCTTCGCTGCGGTGACCGGGCCGCTTCGGGTACGCGTCCGGCAACGGGACGAAGGCGGCGGGCCGGTGACGGCTCCTTTTCACCCCGAGGAGAGCATGTCGATCCCTGAACGAGATGTCGGCCAGCTCGAGCAGATCCGCAAGCGGTTGGCGATCTGGAGCATCCGCATGACGACCGCGGCCGGGAACGGCCACCCATCGTCGTGCCTGAGCGCGTCGCACGTCGTCACGGCGCTCTATTTCGGGGGCTTCCTGCGGCTCGATCCCAAGTCACCCCACGCGCCCGACCGCGACCGCTTCATCATGAGCAAGGGCCACGCGGCGCCGATCCTGTACGCGGCGCTCGCGGAGAAGGGCGTGTTCTCGACCGACACGCTGATGGGCCTGCGCAAGATCGGCGATCCGCTGGAGGGTCACCCGAACGTGCGGCGGGTGCCCGGCGTGGAGGCCTCTACCGGCTCGCTCGGCCAGGGGCTCTCGATCGGTCTCGGCATCGCGCTCGCGCAGAAGCTCGCCAAGAACGGCGGCCGCACCTTCGTGCTCACCGGCGACGGCGAGCTCGACGAGGGCCAGGTGTGGGAGGCGGCGATGGCCGCCTCCAAGTACAAGTCCGACAACCTGGTCGCGATCGTCGACCGCAACCACTACCAGCAGACCGGTCCCGGTGACCACGTGCTGCCGCTCGAGCCGCTCGCGGCGAAATGGCAGGCGTGCGGCTGGGAGACCTACGAGATCGACGGCCACGACTGGCCGCAGGTGGTCGGTGCGCTGAGCCGCGCGTGCGAGACCAAGGGCCGCCCCACGGCGATCCTGGCGCGCACGGTGAAGGGCTTCGGGGTCAAGCGGATCGTCGAGGACCCGGGCAACAAGTTCCACGGCGTTCCGCTCAAGGCGAAGGAGGCCGACGAGGCCATCCAGGAGATCGAGCGCGCATGAACATCGGTAAGTCGATCGGTCTCGAGCTGGGCCAGAGCACCCGCTTCGCGTTCGGCGAGGAGCTCGCCGCCCTGGGCGACGCGTTCCCCACGCTGGTGGTGGTGGACGGCGACGTCGGCAACTCCACGCGCACCGAGGTGTTCGGGAAGAAGTACCCCGAGCGCTTCTTCAACGCCGGCATCGCCGAGAGCAACATGGTGAGCATGGCGGCGGGCTTCGCGCTCTCCGGGCACATCTCGGTGGCGTCGAGCTTCGCGGCGTTCCTCACCTGCAACGCCTACGACCAGATCCGCATGGGCGTGGGCTTTCCGCACGCCAACGTGAAGCTGGTCGGCAGCCACTGCGGGATCTCGATCGGCGAGGACGGCCCGAGCCAGATGGGGATCGAGGACCTGGCGCTGATGTCGTCGATCCCGCAGATGGTGGTGCTTGCGCCCGCCGACGGGCCGAGCACGCGCGCCCTGACGCGCAAGATGCTCGAGTACGTCGGGCCGGTGTACATGCGGACTGGCCGCCCGGACGTGCCGGTGGTCTACAAGGACGGCGCGGCGGCGCTCGAGATCGGCAAGGCGAACCGCGTGCGCGAGGGCAAGGACGCCACGATCATCGCGTGCGGCCTGATGGTGGCGCTCGCCCTCGAGGCGGCGGCCGAGCTGGCCAAGAAGGGCGTCGAGTGCCGGGTGCTCGACATGCACACCGTGAAGCCGATCGATCGCGCGGCGATCGTCGCGGCGGCGCGCGAGACCGGCGCGATCGTCACCGCCGAGGAGCACCTCCTCGACGGCGGGCTCGGCAGCGCGGTGGCGCGGGTGGTCGCCGAGGAAGCGCCGTGCAAGATGGCGTTCGTGGGCGTGCGCGACACCTACGCCGAGAGCGGCAAGCCCGAAGAGCTGCTCGCCAAGTACGGCCTCACCGCCGCCGAGGTCGTCACCGCCGTCCAGCGCGCCAAGGGCTGAGGTTTCTTTCTCGGGGGGCTTTTCAAGCCCCCCGCCCCGCCAAGAGCGGTCTCGGCGGGGC
>CAYMQR010000294.1:0-6648 GCA_964392195.1 uncultured bacterium
TAGTTACTCTCCGAGTAGTGCGTGGAGTAGGGCTCGATGTTCGTGGGCGGCGTGACGCCCGGGTAGGGCGGCCAGGACTT
Source organism: uncultured bacterium (assembly GCA_964392195.1). GTDB lineage: Bacteria > JADJOY01 > JADJOY01 > JADJOY01 > JADJOY01 > JADJOY01. The sequence goes on from CAYMQR010000294.1 coordinate 81, forward strand.
CAAGGGCGTGCCCATCTTCGACACCGTCGCGGACGCGGTGAAGAAGACCGGCGCCACGGTGTCGATGCTGTTCGTGCCGCCGCCGTTCGCCGCCGACGCCATGTACGAGGCCGCGGAAGCGGGCATCCAGCTCATCGTGGCGATCACCGAGGGCATCCCGGTGATGGACATGGTGAAGGTGCGGCCCTACCTCGACGCGCGCGGCGTCAAGCTGATCGGCCCCAACTGCCCGGGTGTCATCACGCCGGGTGCGTGCAAGATCGGCATCATGCCGGGCCACATCCACAAGCCCGGGCGCATCGGCGTGGTGTCGCGCTCCGGCACGCTCACCTACGAGGCGGTGTGGCAGCTCTCGAACGTGGGCCTCGGCCAGTCGACCTGCGTGGGCATCGGCGGCGACCCCGTGAACGGCCTCAACTTCACGCAGGTCCTCGAGCTGTTCCAGAACGACCCCGACACCGACGCGATCATCATGATCGGCGAGATCGGCGGCAGCGCCGAGGAGGACGCGGCGGCCTACATCAAGGCGCACGTGACCAAGCCGGTGGCGGGCTTCATCGCCGGCCGCACGGCGCCCCCGGGCAAGCGCATGGGGCACGCGGGCGCCATCATCTCGGGCGGCAAGGGCACCGCGACGGAGAAGGTCGCGGCGATGCAGGCGGCGGGCGTGCGCATGGCGGACTCGCCCGCGGCGCTCGGCACCACGCTCAAGGCGGCCCTCGAAGCGAAGCGCTGAGCGCGGGCCGATCGGCCCCCGTCGTCCGAGAGGGCGGCCGCGCGGCGCGGCCGCCCTTTCTCTCTCCGGGGTCGTCCGGGACTGCGTCCGCGTCGGCGCACTCGGGCATCGCGAAATCGGGCGAGCGGACGCTCGCCCCTACGAACAGCGTGGCCCCTGGCGACGCATGGGAGCGTAGGGGCGGGCGCGCGAGCCCGCCCGCGATCGGGATCGATCGGCGCACGTGTGTCCGCCTCGCGCGGGTCAGGGCGCGGCTTCGGCGGTCGGCTCGACCGGCTCGGGGGCGGCGCCCTCGGCGGTGGCGATGCGGCGGTTGACTCGCTCGAGGCCGCGCAGCGCCCACACCGAGAGCAGGACGTCCTCGCCGTTCTCCTCGACGCGCCGGTCCTTGGCGCGGGTCGCCGCCCGGCGGTACCAGTTCCGCGCCGCGTGGTCGTCGGCGCGGTTCTCGGCGAGCGCGCCGAGCTGGTACGCCGCCATCGCGTTCTGCGGATCGGCCTCGATCGCCTGGCGGAGCTGGCGCTCGGCGCCCGCGACGTCGCCGCTCTCGGCGAGCGCGATCCCCTGCCGTGTCAGCTCCTCCGAGAGCGGCGTGCAGGCGGCCGCGCCGGCGAGCGCCGTCACGAGCGCCGCGCCACCCAGCGCGCGCCGCGCCCGCTTCACGGCTTGCACGACGACGGGCAGTTCGGGTCCACGTCGCCGAGGTCGTTGCCCGCGATGGCGTTGCCGCCCGCCGGGCAGCTCGCGAGCGCCGCGGGCTCGCAGCCCACGCCGAATCCGCCGTTGTCGCGCAGCGAGTTGCGCTCGCCGCCGCCGCCACCGCCGATCGTCGCGTTGGCGCCGTGCGCGACCTGGATCCCCGAGCCCGGGTTCTGGCTCACCTCGCTGCCGACGATCCTGTAGACCTCGCGAGTCTGCGTGCCCGCGTTCGCGATCAGGATCACGCCCGGCAGGGGCGCGTCTCCGCCGTTGCGGGTGATCTTGGTCCCCGAGACGGTGAAGTGGTCGATCGACTCGTCGATCACGCCGAGCACCCCGAAGTCGCCGTTGCTCGACACCGTGGAGGAGTCGAGCACCGTGCTCTGCGCGCGGCCGTCGCCCTCCATGACGACGCCGAAGCCGATGTCGCCGTTGCCGCTGACCGAGATTCCGCTCGCGAGCAGCTCGCCGCCCGCCACCAGCACGCCGTTGCCGCGGTTCTGCGTCACCGTGGAGGCGGTGAGCGTGAGCGTCGAGCCCGTGCCCACCAGCAGCCCGTCCTGGTTCCGCACCAGCGCGATCCGCTCGGCGCGCGTGTGCCCGCCGCCCACCACGATCAGCCCCGCCTCGCCGCTGCCGCCCACCGTGAGGTCGCGGATGGTGATGTCGTCCGACTGCACCACGCCGAACGCAGGATCGCCGCTCGCGCCGCCGCTGCCGTCGATGATCGTGGCGCCGGCGCCCGCGCCCTGGAACGTGATCGAGCGCAGGCTCGGCACGATCACGGTCTCTCGGTAGCCGCCCTCGGCGATCTTCACCGTGTACCCGGGCCGTGCCCGCACGGCGGCGTAGCCCACCGACGAGAACGGGTGCAGGTGCGAGCCGTCCTGCGTGCCCGCGCTGGCGGCGTCGGCGCTCACGTATAGGGTGGTGTCGTAGAGGTAGCCGTTGCCCACCGTGGTGCGACCGCCGTCCGGGTTGGCGACGGTGATGTCGAGGGCGCGCGGGCCGTCGCTGGGCGGCGAGAAGCAGATGATCTTGCCGGAGCCCTCGAACTGGGTCGCGACCGGCTTGTCGCCGAAGTAGACCGCGCCGCCCTTCTGGAAGTCGCGTCCGAGGATGGTGATCTGGGTGCCGCCGATCGACGGGCCCTGATCGGGCGAGATCGAGTCCACCCCGGGCTTGCTGCGCTCGCCCGGTCCGGGTCCCGGGCCAGGTCCGGGACCCGGCTCGCCCGACGGCTTCTGGATCTCGATCCCCACCGACGCGGTGGTGCCGTTTCCCTCCGCATCGAGAGCGAGCAGCGTGATGCGGTGCACGCCCAGCGAGAGCCCGACGGTCTGGAAACCCACGCCGCCGTCCGCCCTCGGCGGGTCGATGTTGATCGGTCCCTGGATGTCGCTGCTCCACAGCACGCGCACCTGGCTCAGGTCGCTGTCGGCGTCGGTGATGGTGCCGGCGAACACCACGAGCTGACCCTGCACGAAGGTCTGCCCGTCGCTCGGGCTCGTGATCGTCACGCTCGGCGGCGAGCCCTCGGTGGGCGGCGGTGGCGTCGTGGAGCCGATCTCGACGGTCACCTCGACGGCGCTCGCCTGCGCGAGATCGACGCGCGTCGCGGCGCGGTAGATCGAGGCACCGCCCGCGTCCAGGCCTTCGCCGGTGAAGGGGAGCTGGGTGCCGGCGGGCACCTGGAGCGTGGTCTTGACCGGGAAGCCGGTGACGTCCTGGACCACCGACTCGGCGAGCGCCGCGGTGCCCTCGGTGTTGAGGGCGCGGACCCGCACCTCGCGGACGTCGGACGGCTGGACCTGGCCGAACGGGGCGAGGGTGAGCGTCACCTTTGCGCCGGGCTCGGGCTCGGGCTCGGGATTGGGATTCGGATCGGGATCACCCGACGAGCCGCTCCCGCCGCCGCTCGAGCAGCCGGCGGCGAGCGCCGCGAGCAAGACCACGAAGGCACCGAAACGGCGTGGGATCCGGCGGACGAGGGCGTGCCTGGTGCTCGGCATGAAGTCTCCGCGAACTGGGACGGTTCGATGCTACCGCGAATTCGAGAGTGAGGCAGCGGAACGCGCCGCACTTCCTTGACGCACGGGCGCGCCGCGCGACATAGTTCGCGATCGCTGTTCGCCGAGGTGGCGGAATTGGTAGACGCGCTAGGTTCAGGACCTAGTGGGTGAAAGCCTGTAGGGGTTCGAGTCCCCTCCTCGGCACCAGTGGTGGAAGTTCCCGGAGGGCGGCCCGAGCGGCCGCCCTTCCGCGTTTCGGGGCGACTGCGAGCGGCGACCCATCCCCGCACGAGACGGACACGCGTACGAGCGCGATCGGTCGCACCCGGGGGCGCAGTTCGTAGGGGCGAGCGTCAGCTCGCCCGATTTCTCGATCGGCGATCGCGCGCACGCGACCGCAGCCCCGGCGCCCTCACCGCGCCGGCGCGCCGACGTCCTTCCCCATGTGGAACTTGGCGATCCCGTGCGGATAGCCACGGCGCACGTATTCGGTGACGTAGCCGAGCCGCTCGTAGAACGCGGGCGCCTGGAAGCTGAACGTCTCGAGATAGAGATACGTGCACCCGTGGCCGCGGGCCGCGTCCTCGAACGCCCGCACCAGCCGCGCGCCCAGCCCCTGCTCGCGGTGGGGCGCATCCACCCAGAGCTGCTGGAGCTCGGCGCAGCCGCCCCACCGGCGCCCGACGGCGCCGCCCACCACGGTGCCGTCCTCGGCGCGCAGGAAGCACGCGAGCGGCCGCACCTCGTCGAGCGGCGCGGCTTCGTCGTTGAAGGCGCCGAGCCCCTCGTCGACGAGCGCCGCCTCGGCGGGCGGGAGCTCGTCGTGGACCGAGACGTGGAACGCGCTCATGGCGGGAGAGGGCGGCGAAGCGGCAGCGGCGGCGCTCAGAACCAGTAGTCGGCGACGCAGCGGCCGTCGCGCGGCAGGTCCTCGAACGTGTCGAGCCCGTCGAAGTGGTCGATCGGCAGCTTCGCGACCGGCCCCGGCTCGCTGAGCCGCACGTTCACCGCCATCCGGCGCCGACCGTCCTCACCCGGTTGCTGCGCGCGCCAGTACGCCACGCACGCGCACGTCGGGCAGAAATGGAACTCGATGTGCTTGCCGCGGATGTACGCCTTCGTCGGGCCCGAGACGCGGATCGCCTCGTTCTCGAAGTCGTAGATCCACAGCCCGCCGTAGCGACGGCACACCGTGCAGTTGCACGCCGTCGCCCCGTCCGGCTCGGCCGCGAACGTCCACTTCACCGCGCCACAGTGACACGATCCTTCGAGCATCGTCGTCCTCGAGCCCGGCGAAACGCGCGCCGCGCGCCGCATCCTAGCCGAACACCCAGTGCCCGCGCCCGGGGGGCTCCCGGACCCGGGGCCGTGCGCGTTCAGGCCGCCGCAGCGGCGCGGATCGCCTCGGCGGAAGCGCCGCCGGCGGCGAGGTCGAAGAGCACGCGTGCTTTGGCGCGACTCATGCGGAAGAGATCCCGGTAGTCGACGCCGGCCTTCACGACGGTGAGGGCGAGCTGAGCACGTTTGGCCTCCCTCGGGTACGCGCCGAAACCGATCGCCGCCTGCCGCCCGAACCAGCTGTGGTCGAGCCAGCGCGACGTCTCTTCGAGGAACGGGACGAGGCCGAGCGCCTCACGGACCTCGCCGAGTGGGCGAGGAAGCAGCTCCTCCCACGGCACACACTCGGGTGGACTGACCCGGTTGGCCGCGATCCCGCGCGCGTGGGCGTCGCGGAGGAGCGCGCGCCAGCGCCGCTGCCCGCAGCTCGGTCGGATGAAGAGTCCCGGGCCGAGACCGAGGGGAGAGAGGGACGCCGCCCGGAAGGGCAGACGGTGCTCGTACCCGAGCGCGAAGTAGATGAGGAGCCCTTCTCCCGTCAGGTCCGTGCCGTACCCGGTCACGACGTGGAACAGGTCGTGAAACCACCGCGACCGCGCGAGGTAGTACTGCGCATCCGCGCTCATCTCGAACGAATCGAAGAACCCGTCCAGGTAGATCGTCGCCGCGAGGAGAAAGCCGGGAACGCCGCCGGGGATGTCCATCGCCTCGTGGAACGTCCGGCCGAGGCTTCCCGCCGGCATGGCGCTCAGCGCCGCGGAGTTCGACAGGGCCGCGCCCAGATCGGGGCGCTCGCCGAGGATCCGTTTGCCCGTCGGGTGGGCGCGCATCCGCTCGATGTCGGCGAGGATCTCCGGGCCGCCCGCCAGGAGCTTGATGCGCGGCACCTGCTTGACACCGCCCTCTGAAACCGGGTTGACGAGCCAACGCGCTCCTGCCAGCAGCGCGCCAGGGATGTCTCGTTCGGTCAGCGTGCGTTGGTTCATGGGGGAAAGACCTCGACGAGGAGCTCCTTGGCGCCGGCGATCGTGTCGCGGGCGCCCTCCGGGTTCACGACGCTGCGGAACGCGAGGCCCTGCAGGGCGTCGAGCACCACCGCGAGCCCACGGGCCGCGCGCTTCGACGTCGACGCCGCCGGAAAGAGCTCGTGCGCCAGTTGCCATACGGCCTCGCGGTGCCGCGCGGCCACCGGCTTCAGCGCCGCCATCAGCTCCGCGTCGGTTCGAGCCGCGGAATAGATGTCGAGCACCGCGGCGAGGCGCGGATCCGCGTAGCCGGCGAGCAACAGCTCGGCCGCGACCTCGACGCGCCGGGCAACGCTGCGAATGGCTTTCGCGCGGAGCGCGGCGTGCGCAGCGACGTAGTCGGCCGTCAGCTTCTCGAAGAGATGAGCGACCGCTGCCGCCATCAGCTCGGCGCGGGTCGGGAACTGGTGCAGAAGGGAGCCGCGCGCGGCACCCGAGCGCCGGCAAACGTGGACCGTGCTCGTTCGTGCGTAGCCCACCTCGGTGATGCAGGCGAGCGTCGCTTCGAGGATGCGCAGACGCGTCGCCTCGCCCCGGGCCTGGGGGCGTCGGGGCTTGGCGCTCGCGGCGGATGAGGCGGCCATGGCCTCGTCCTACGTCAGCGCGTCAAATTAGTCAATGCTGACTAATTAATGCGTCGCCTCCGAACCTGGCCCGTCTGCCACCAGGAACGCGGTCACCTTGCCGAGCACCTCGTCCTGGTGCTCGCGGTGCGGCACGTGGCCGCAGCCGGGGAGGACGGCCATCTCCACCGCGCC
>CAYMQR010000295.1:0-6639 GCA_964392195.1 uncultured bacterium
CGACACCCACAACGCCACGCCGGGCAACGTCGCGGAGGCCACGTTCCCGGGCCATCAGGGCGCCCAGGACGCGACCGCCGAGCAGCGCCTCACGCCCACCGCGATCAACGCGCAGGTGCTCAACAACCCGGGCGGGCTCGCCGGCGTGTGGGCCGAGGAGAACTCGCGCGACGCGATCTTCGAGGCGCTGCGCCGCCGCGAGACGTTCGGCACCAGCGGCCCGCGGATCGTGCCGCGGTTCTTCGGCGGATGGCGCTACCCCGAGGACATGTGCGCGCGCCCCGACCTGGTCGAGCGCGGCTACCGCGACGGGGTGCCGATGGGCGGCGAGCTGCCGCCCTCGCCGGGCGACGGGCGGGGGCCGGTGTTCGTGGTGAGCGCGCTCCGGGACTCCGCCGGCGCGCCGCTCGAGCGGGTGCAGATCGTGAAGGGCTGGCTCGACCTCGACGGCACCGGCCACTACCGCACCTACGACGTCGGCGACTCGGGCGCGCTCGGCGCGGGGGTGAACCCCGACACCTGCGAGACCTCCGGCACCGGCGCCGACACCTTGTGCGCGCGCTGGGTCGACCCCGACTTCGACCCTTCGGCGCGCGCCTATTACTACGCGCGGGTGGTCGAGAACCCGACCTGCCGGTGGAGCGCCCGCGAGTGCAACGCGCTGCCCGCCGACCAGCGCCCCGCGGTCTGCGACGACGAGCAGCACGTCCCGAAGGTGGTCCGCGAGCGCGCCTGGACCTCGGCGATCTGGTATCAGCCGGCGCCCTGACCTCGTGCTACGCGCCGTAGGTCGCGTGAAGGTAGGCGACGATGTCGTCCGACTCGAACATCTCGCGGCCCGCGTTCGGGTCGACGAGGTAGGGCACCTGGACCTTGCCGGCGCGCAGCTCGAGCCCGTCGCGCTTGCGGCTGCCCTTCGGCACGTTGTGGTTCAGGTACACGATGTCGAGCTCGCACAGCGCCTCGCGCACCTTCCGGCAGTACGGCGAGCTCTCCATGTTGTAGAGCACGAGGGGCCGCTCGGGCGCCGCCTTGCGGTCCTCGATCACCCGCAGCCCACGCTCGACCCGCACCGCGGTGGCGAGGAAGGAAAGGAAATTGCCGAGCGCGCCGAGGCGCAGGAGGCGCGGCACGCGGCCGTCGCCGTAGGTCGTGTAGAGGTAGCGCACGATGTCGTCCGACTCGTACATCTCGCGCCCGGTGTTGGGGTCGACCAGGTAGGGCGCCTGCATCTTGCCGCCGCGCGCCACCAGCTCGGCGCGGCGCGGGCTCTTCTTGGGCACGGGACGGATCTCGACGTCGAGGTCGAGGTGGCAGAGCGCCTCGCGGACCTTGCGGCAATACGGGCACGCCTCGAACTCGTAGAGCACGAGCGGCTCACCAGGCTGGCGCGTGACGGCGGCGCGCCGCAGCCCGAAGCCCACGCGCGCGATGCTCGCGAGGTACGAGCGAACGTCGTTCACGAAACCCATCGCGACCTCGATCCGGCGCTCGCCCACGTGGCGGGGCGAGGGTGGGGGTTGCGCGCTGGCTTGCCGAACGCGGCGTCCGACCACAGGTCGCACGCGACGTGGTTGTACTCGATCACGGCCTCGCGCAGGCGCTCGCCCGGCCAGGCTGGTCCAAGCAGCTCGAGCGGCAGCAGCGGATCGCCCGCCACCAGCCGGAACGTCGCCGTGCCGAGGCGCAGGCATTCCACCAGCGCCTCCGTCAGCGGTAGGTGGGCCAGGCGCGCGCGGCTCTCGGCGACCCGCGTGAGCTGCTCGGAGAGGCGCGCGGCGAGCGCCTCGACCTGCCACAGCTCGCGCATGCGCTGCGCGAGCAGCGAGCCCTCCTCGGGCCGCGCGACGAAGGTCTCGATCCGTCCGCCCGCCTCGCGGAAGGTCTCGACGAGCGGCCGCAGCGCGAGCGCCACGTTCGCCGGCCGCGCCCACACTCCTCCGTGGATCGGCTGGAAGTGGGACGAACGGAGCTGCGCGATCGTGCGCTCGCGGACGTCACGCGGCGCCGCGGCACCAGCCAGCAGCACCAGCCGCCAGCGCCCCGTCCAGCGCTGCCGCTGGTCGTACCAGACGCGCTCGCGGATCGTCCGGTTGAAGCGCACCGCGTGCGGCGCGAACCCGTAGCGCACGCGTCCTCCGCCGACGTCGGCCTGCAGCAGCCCGCTGCGCACCAGCCGCGACAGGCACACCCGCACCGTGCCGGGGCGGAAACCGAACCACCGCCCGCACTCGACCAGCGCGGAGACCGCGAGCGGGCCGTCGTTCGAGGCCAGCACGTCGACCACGAAGCGCTTGATCGGGTACTCGGCGAGGCGGCGGCGGGGCGGCACGAAGAGGCTCGGGAGGACCGTGTTACGAAATCCCGCTCATTGACCACGCATTCGTAATCCAGCCTATGATCTTTTCGTAGCGGTCACAACGCAAAGGAGAGAAGACATGCAAGCTCACGCTCGTGCCCCTCGGGGGCCGGCACGGCTGGCGCGCGCCGCACTGACGGCGTGCCTGGCCCTGGCGCTCGGGGCGGTCACCCCGGCGCTCGCGAACAACAAGGTGATCCTGTTCGGCGACAGCTGGGGCGCCCTCATGGGCTCCGCGCTCGCCACCCAGTTCGACCTCAACGGGCACAGCGACTACGACGTGCTCAACATCTCCATCCCCGGCTCGACCGCCGACAACTACGCCACCAACCTCGGCGGCGTGATGGACGCCACGCTCGCGTACATCATCGCCACCCCCGAGGTGCAGTACGTGGTGATCTCGCTGGGCGGCAACGACCTGCACGCGCTCTACGCCTCGCAGGGGCTCAACTCGAACGTGCTGATCGAGCAGGACCTGCGCACCATCGTCGACCGCATCAACGCGGCGCGACCGGGGCTGCAGATCCTGTTGCTCGGCTACGACATCCTCAAGTGGGACAAGTCGACCGAGTGCCTGCTGATCGCGGCCACCGTCTTCCAGAACCAGATCCTGGCGCCGCAGCTCAACCCGATCTATCTCGACCTCGGAAACCACATCAACGCGGTGTCGCAGAGCTACGCGAACGTGACCTACGTGAACGAGCCCTACGGCCTGTGGGGCACCGGCCAGGGCAGCCCGGGGGCGCCCAACATCTTCGCGTACAGCCCGTCGAGCTACGTCGCCTCCGACAACCTCGACTGCGTCCACCTGTCGAGCGGTGGCTACAACCAGTTCACCGCGCAGATCTACGCCAAGTACTTCAAGCCGCGCCTCGGCGGCGGTACGCCGTGCGGCACGATCGCCGGCACGGCGTCGGCGTCGGCGAAGTCGCTGGCGATGGTGCTACCGGCGCTGGCGCCGGTGATCGCGGCCTCGCGTCTGCGGCGCCGCGCGCGCCGCAGCTGAGCCTGGCGCGGCGCCGGCGCGCCGCGCGCGGGAACGGGACGGGCTGGCCCTCGCGGGCCGGCCCGTTTCGCTTTTGGCGGCGCCGGATCGCTCTGCTACACGGAGAACGCGAGCGGTGTCGCGGTCTCGAGCGGGAGGTGAACGTGGAGCGTGGCGAGCGGTTCGACAGCATCGTGATCGGCGCGGGAGTGATGGGCTCGGCCATCGCGCTGCGTCTCGCGCAGGCGGGCCAGCAGGTGCTGGTGCTCGAGAAGGCGGTCCCGGGCGCCGAGGCGTCGAGCGCCGCGGGTGGGATCCTCGCGCCCCAGGTGGAAGGCGAGCACGACGGGCCGCTGTTCCGCCTCGCGCTCGCCTCCCGCGACCGCTACCCCGTGTTCGCCGAGGAGATCCGCGAGATCTCGGGCCACGATCCGGGCTTCCGCCGCTCGGGGGTGGTGCGCGCGGCGCTCGCCGAGGACGAGCTCGCCGGATGGCTCGCCGAGCGCGAATGGCAGCGCGGCGCGGGCCTGCGGGTGGAGGTCGTGCGCGGCGCCGCGCTCGCCGCGCTCGAGCCAGCGTTCGGCGCGGGCGTGGTGGCGGCGGTGCATTTCCCCGACGAGGCGCAGATCGACGCGCAGGCGCTCGCGCACGCGATCCCGGCGGCGGCGCGCCACGCCGGAGCGCAGTTCCGGCGCGCCTCGGTGGCGCGGCTGCGCATCGAGGGCGACAGGGCGATCGGCGTCGACCTCGACGGCGGGCTGGTCGGCGCGGGGGCGGTGGTGCTCGCGGCCGGTGCGTGGACGCCGCTGGTGGCGGGGTCCGCGTTGCCCGCCGACGCGATCGTGCCGGTGCGCGGCCAGATGGTGCTGCTCAGGACCGAGCCGGACGCCGTCACTCCGCGCGCGGTGGTGTTCGGTCCGGGTGGCTACGTCGTGCCGCGGCCCGCCGGGCACCTGCTGCTCGGCTCGACGATGGAGCGGGTCGGTTTCGACAAGCGCGTCACCGCGGGCGGCGTCGCGTCGATCCTGGCCCACGCGCTGAGCCTCATGCCGGGCCTCGCCGGCGCCACCCTGGAGTCGACCTGGGCGGGCTTCCGTCCCGCGCCCCGCGACGGGCTTCCGCTCATCGGCGCCACGGCGGTCGAGCGGCTGTTCGTGGCGAGCGGCCACCACCGCAACGGCATCCTGCTCACGCCGGTCACCGCGGAGCTGATCGCCGACGCGGTGCTGGGACGGACCGGCTCCCTCGACCCGTCGCCCTTCCGCCCCAGCCGATTCCTCCGCGAGAATCCCTAGCCTCGTGAGGCGTCGCCGGAGCGCGACGCGCCTTGCGACGGCTTCCGGTGCTCGCTTACTATCGGCCGGTCCTCTCGTCCCGCTCGACCTCCGTCCGCCTCCCGATCGTCTCGAGCTTCCATGGCCACCAAGGATCCCGGATCCGACCCTCGCAAGGGCGCACGCTTCGACGTGTCCTTGCCGATGCGGTTCACCGAGGACGGCGAGAACTTCAGCGAGGGAGTCGTGACCTCGCTGAGCTCGATCGGCCTCTTCGTCCAGACCCAGCGCGTTCCGGGGCTGGGTTCCTCGGTGTGGTTCGATCTCGGTCTCGGTGGCGGTCTCGCGCCGATCCGCGGCCGCGCCAAGGTCGGCACCCTCAACCGGCGCTTCGGCACCGACGTGGTGACCGGCTTCGGGATCGAGTTCGACACGCCGCGCGAGGACATCAACGCCGCGCTCGCCGCGCTCGAGGGCAAGTATCCCGGCGCGGTCCGGCTGGAGACTCAGGGCAACCTGGTGTGGCCGATCACCCCGGATCCGGAGCGCCCGGATCCCGGCCACGAGGGCGACGGGCTGCGGATCGGCACTCCGAACGGCTGGACCGGCGCAGGCGGCGAGGTGGGTTCCGCGGCGCCGGCCGTCGCGGTCGGGCCCTCGCTCAATCGCCCGATCCGTGACTTCCTGGACATGATCCGGGACCTCAACGGACCGATCCTGGCCTGCCCCTCCGAGAAGATCCCGTTCGCCTACCAGGGCCGTCTCCTCGGACCGAGCACGGGGGTCTACAAGTCCACGATCATCGCCGGCCTGATCGCCCTCGACCAGGACGAGGAAGCCGAGCGTCGGCGCAGCGCCGAGCAGGCGCGGGCGGAGGCTCAGGCGCAGGCCACGGCGTCGGATGCCACCGAGCCGCCCACCCTGGACGTCGTCGGGACACCCGTGGAGGGCGAGGGCGGCGAGTGGACGCTCGACCTCGACGACCTCGACGTGTTGCCGGCGTCGCCGGTGCTCGAGTCGGCGCCGGACGCGCAGCCCGCCGCGGAAACCCCCGCGGACGAGGCTAGCGCGGACGCCGCCCGGCCCACCGGACTGGCTCCGCTCGCCAACCCCGAGGCCGCTCGTGGCCGCGTGCTCCTCGACCTGCTCGCCGCGCAGATGCGCATGGTCGACGATCTCGCGTGCGGAGGTTGGCGTCTCGAGCACATGTGGAACGAGCAGCTCGCCTCGATCGAGCAGGGCTCGGCGCTGCTCGCCGAGTCGATCGAGCGTCTCGCCGAGATCAGCCGCGTCACCGAGCCCACCTCGGGTGAGGAGACCCGCGAGCTGGTGACCGAGAGCCTGCGCGGGCTCGACGCGGTTCACTCGTTCCTCGAGCGCGTGTTGTGGAACGCACGCGCGTTCACGCCGCAGGAAGAGGTCTTCCGCGCCTACGACGACTTGGTCGCCGAGGAGAAGGAGGCGAAGTCCGAGGCGCGCCCCGCCAAGGAAAAGAAGAAGCTCTTCGATGCGACCGCGGCGCCCAAGCCCACCACGCTCCGGGTCACGGCGAAGCCCCAGCCCCTCAAGATCGCGCTCGCCGTGGTGCTGCTCGCGGCGGCTGGCGGGGCCGGGTACTTCAGCGTCAAGTCGTCCCGCGACATCCTCGACGCCTCCAAGGTCCTTCCGCCCAGCACGATCTCGGTGCAGTCGATCGCCGACGCGTTCGAGAAGTCGAACACCGAGGTGCGGATGACGATCGACGGCATCACGATGGAGGGGGCGCAGGCGCGCATCACCGTCGCCGCCGAGTGGCCCTACAAGCCCAAGCCGGAGCGTCAGCGCGAGTTCGAGGCGCTGGTGGCGCTCCTAGCCGACAAGGGCTTCACCAGCGCCGTCGTCGTCACGTCCGAGGGTATCGAGCGCGCCACCTGGAGAAAGGGCCTGGTGAACGTCGTCGAGTGACGGAAGTTTCCCGGGGGGCTGGTCCAGCCCCCCGCCCGCGCGAAATGAATTCGCGCGGGTCCCACCCCCGAGGCACT
>CAYMQR010000296.1:0-6636 GCA_964392195.1 uncultured bacterium
GTGAATCCGCGCGGGTCCCACCCCCGAGTCACTCGCTTCGCTCGTGGCGTCGCGCCGCGACGCGCGAGGGGGTGCGGCCGCTCAGCCGAAGTCGCTCTTGGTGATCGGGATGTGCCGGGGCTGGCCGGCCACGCGCTCGAGCCACGCGCGGATCCGCGGGTAGCGTCCGAGGTCGAAGCTGCCTTCGTGGGCGACGTGCGTGTACGCGTAGAGCGCGATGTCCGCGATCGAGTAGCGCTCGCCGACGAAGTAGCTCCGGCCCTCGAGGTGTCGTTCCATGACGTCGAGCGCCGCGTAGCCACGCGCGAGCTTGTCGGGGAGCTGCGCCTTGCGCTGCTCGTCGAGGCCGAAGACGTGGAGCCACGCACGAGCGACGGCAACGTAGGGCTCGTGGCTGTACTGCTCGAAGAACATCCACTGCAGGACCTGCGCGCGCTCGAAGCTGTCGTCCGGCAGGAACGGCGTCCCGTCCGCGAAGTACCACAGCATCGCGTCGGACTCGGCGAGCAAGCGCCCGTCGCCGAGGTCGGCCGCGGGGATCCGCCCGTTGGGGTTGATGGCGAGGAACTCGGGAGTGCGCGTCTCGCCCTTCACGATGTCCTTCTCGACGAGCCGGAACGGGATCCCGAGCTGGTGGAGGAGGAGCCGGACCTTGTAGCCGTTGCCCGAGGGTAGGTAGTCGTAGAGGGTGATCATCGGTGCGCTCCGCGGCGGAGGCCCCGGGTCTACTCGCTCGCAGGCTGGATGCGCAACAGCACGGAACCCCACCGGTCGAGGTGGAGGTGGACCGGCTCGCCGTGGCCGTCGGCGCGGACGAGGCCGACGGTGTCGCCGGTGAGCTCGTCGAGCGCGATCGCGCGCCGCACGCCTGGCGCGACCAGCGAGGCCAGGTCGATCGATGCGCCGGCTGCGTGGGGCGACGCGTTGACCACCACCACGCGCGGCTCGTGGTCGGACGTCCAGGCCCAGGTCAGCAGCGGCGAGGCGTCGCCGAGCATCCGCCAGGTGCCGTCGCGGTAGGCGCCCGCGCCCGTGGCGGCGAGGAGCCGCCGGTAGAACGCCTCCTCGCCGGCGGTAACGTCGCCGTGCGCCGCTCGCCCGAGGTGGATGGGTGCCCGCCGCCGCGCCCCCTCGAGCTGGCCGTCGTGGACGAGCGCCAGGCCCGGCAGCGTCAGCGCGACCACGGTGGCGGCGCGCGCCCGCTCCGGCCCGAACGCGACCTGCGCTCGCTCCTCGTCGTGGTTCTCCGCGAAGTGGACTCCGCGCCCGAGCCAGCTCGGCGGGCGGCCGAGATACTCGCGGAGGTCGTCGGTCCGCTCGGCGAGCAGCAGGTCGTAGACCGTCTTGTCGTAGGCGGCGTCGAAGCCGAGGGAGAGCAGCTCGGGCTCTCGCCCCCAGTAGGCCTCGGCGATCAGCACGAGCCCCGGACGCGCCGCGCGGACCCGGGTGATGATGTCGGCCCACGGCTCGGCGGCGGGCGCGGGGAGCGGCGGCAGCACCTCGCCCCAGGTGTGCGCGACGACGTCGGCGAGGCCGAGCATCGCCATGTCGACGCGCACGCCATCGGCGACCTCGCCGATCCGGATCAGCTCGTCGGCGAGCGCCTCGCGCGCCTCGGCGCTCGACCAGTCCACCTGCACCGTGTCGCTCCACGGCGCGAAGTTGGGGTCGCGGCCGTGCGCGAAGACCTCACCGCGCGGCCCGCGGAAGAACCACTCCGGATGCCGCTCCACCGCCGCACCGGCGCCGCGCAGGAGGCGAGCGGGATGGGACCCCGTCCAGGGATGATCGATCGCGAGGTGGTTGGGGACGAAGTCGAGGGTCAGGCCGAGGCCGAGGCGGTTGAGTCGCTCGCGGAGGCGGGCGAGCTCGCCCGCACCTCCCAGGCGCGGGTCGAGGGAGTAGTCGCGGACCGCGTAGGGTGAGCCGAGGACGTCGGGATCGGTGAGGTCGGGGAGGGTGCGGCGCCAGCGCCGCAGCGCATCGGTCGCGAGCGCCTGGCGGCGGCTGGCGGGGCTTCGTTGCCACACCCCCATCGTCCACACGTGATCGAAGCCGAGCGCCGCGAGCTCCTCCCAGGCGGCATCCGGCACGCCGGCGAGCGTGAGCGGACGGCCGAATCGCTCGCGCTGGCGGGCGAGCCACGCCGGCGCGTGGAGCTCGAAGAGTCGTCTCGGGAGCGGCATGGCGCGGGAGGGCGTGTCGCGGCCGGCGCGGGTCGGGCCCGCCGGCGGGCCAGCGTAGCGCCGACACCAGCTACATTCCGCCCCCGTGACCACGCCGGCCGAAGTCGTGTCCGTGCTCACCGATGGGCTGCGCCCGGCGGGCCTCGATCTGATCGCGCCGTTTCGGGTGCGGGACTACGGCGCCCAGGTCCCCGCGCGCTACCAGCTCCCCGACTTCGGACGCGACGACGCGCTCGGGGTGGTGATCGGCAACACCCGCGCCATCTGGGCGCCGTTCGTCGGCTCGCTGGCGCGCGAACCGACCGGCCTGCGCTCGCTCCACCCCCTCGACCGCTACGTCGAGCGCGCCGTCACCGCCGCGCTCGCGCCGCTCGCCGCGGTCCGCCACCAGGTGCGCTGGGCGCACGCACGGCTCACCCGGTTCGTCGCGATCCAGCGCGTGGCTCACGCGGCCGGGCTCGCGTTCCACGCGCCGTGCAGGCTCGCGATCCACCCGGACCACGGCCTGTGGATCGGGCTCCGGGCGGCGATCGCGTTCGACCTCGCCGCGCCGGACGCGTTCGCGCCGCCGCCCGCGACCACCGGACCAGCGCTCCCGCATCCGTGCGACGGATGCGCCACGCGGCCCTGCGTGCCGGCCTTCGAGGCGGCGCTCGCCGCCACCGGCGGACGGCGCGGGTGCGACGTGTCGCCCTGGCAGGCGGTGCGCGAAGCCTGCCCGCTGGCCCCGACCGCGCGCTACGAGGACGCCGAGGTCCGGTATCACTACACCAAGGACCGCACGGTCCTGCGCGCCGCCGTCGCCGCCCTGGCGGGTTCGACGGAGGTTCGTTGACGCACTGCGCCGCGGACCAATATCTTCCGAAGCAGCCCCGTCCCGGCCACCGGCCGCGACGGTCCGCCTTCCGCAACCTCATCTCGATCGTCCCGGGTCCTGCCGTGCCGTGACGGGTGCGGACGCCTGCTGGGCCCGCGCGAAAGAGGAGCCACCATGAAGCGAGAGATCCGCAAGGTCGCCGTGCTGGGCTCGGGTGTCATGGGCAGCGCCATCGCCGCCCATCTGGCGAACGCCGGCATCCCGTCGATCCTGCTCGACATCGTCCCCAAGACCCTGGACCCGGCCGAAGAGAAGGCCGGCCTCACGCTTCAATCGAAGGCGGTGCGGAACCGCTTCGCGCGCGTGGCGCTCGAGAACGCCACCAAGGCGAAGCCGGCGCCGTTCTTCGACACCGCGCTCACCTCGCTGATCGAGATCGGCAACTTCGACGACGACTTCGCGCGCATCGGCGAATGCGACTGGATCGTCGAGGTGGTGGTCGAGAACCTCGAGATCAAGAAGCAGGTGATGTCGCGGATCGCGAAGCACCGCAAGAAGGGCTCGATCGTCAGCTCCAACACCAGCGGCATCCCCATCGGGGCGATGAGCGCGCACTGCCCCGCGGAGTTCCGCAAGAACTTCCTCGGCACTCACTTCTTCAATCCCGTCCGGTACATGAAGCTCCTCGAGATCATCCCCGGCCCGGACACCAACCCGAAGGTGCTCGCGTTCATGAGCGAGTTCGGCGAGCGCGTCCTCGGCAAGGGGATCGTGCGCTGCAAGGACACGCCCAACTTCGTCGCCAACCGCATCGGCGTGTTCGGGATGCTCCGCACCATGCACCTCATGGAGGAGCTCAAGTACACGATCGACGAGGTCGACGCGATCACCGGTCCGCCCATGGCGCACCCGCGCTCGGCGTCGTTCCGCACCGCCGACCTCGCGGGCGTCGATACGCTGGTCCACGTCTGCGACAACGTGTTCGCGAGCGTCCCCGACGACGAGATGCGCGACACCTTCAAGGTGCCCGAGTTCGTGCGCGCGATGGTCGCGGCGAAGCGCCTCGGCGACAAGACCGGCGGCGGCTTCTACAGGAAGGGCAAGAGCCCCACGGGCGAGCGCCAGAACCTGACGCTCGATCCGGCGAGCGGTGAGTACAAGCCGTCCGAGAAGATCAAGATCGACTCGCTGGGCGTGGCGAAGAACCTCGACAGCGCCGCCGACCGCCTCAAGAACACCGTCTACGCCGAGGACCGCGCCGGCGCCTTCGCGTGGCCGCTGATGCGCGACACCCTGGCGTACTCGGCGAACCGCGTGCCCGAGATCGCCGACTCGATCTCGGAGATCGATCGCGCGATGCGCTGGGGCTTCAACTGGGACCTCGGGCCCTTCGAGTCGTGGGACGCGATCGGAGTCAAGGACTCGGTCGCGAAGATGAAGGCCGAGAACGTCGAGGTCCCGGCGTGGGTCGAGGAGATGCTCGCCGCCGGCAAGGAGAGCTTCTACGTCCGCAAGGACGGCGTGCGCTGCGTCTACGATCCGGCGAAGAAGGACTACGTCGCCGAGACCGTGCACCGCAAGGTCATCCTCCTGCCGTCCCTCAAGGACCGCAAGAAGACCATCCGTGAGAACTCGAGCGCGTCGCTGATCGACATCGGCGACGGGGTCGCGTGCCTCGAGTTCCACTCCAAGATGAACGCGGTCGACGCCGACCTGATCTCGCTGCTCTCGGAGGGCATCGACTGGGCCGCCGCCAACGGCGAGGGCCTGGTGATCGCCAACCACGACCCGCAGGCCTTCAGCGCGGGCGCCAACCTGATGCTGATCTACATGGCGGCCCAGCAGCAGATGTGGGCCGACATCGAGAAGCTCTCGGGCGAGTTCCAGCAGGCCAACATGAAGCTCAAGACCTCGCCCACGCCGGTGGTGGTGGCGCCGGCCGGGCTGGCGCTCGGCGGCGGCGCGGAGATCGTGCTGCACGGGCCGAAGGTCCGTGCCCACGGCGAGCTCTACTGCGGCCTCGTCGAGGTCGGCGTGGGGCTCATCCCCGGCGCCGGCGGTTGCAAGGAGCTCGCGGTGCGCGCGACGCAGGGCCTGCCGCAGGGCGGCATGGTGGCGGTCGATCCGGCGCCGTTCATCGCCCGCGCCTTCGAGGCGATCGCGATGGCGAAGGTCTCGACCAGCGCGGTCGAGGCCCGCAGCAACGGGTTCCTGCGGCCGAGCGACGGCATCACGCTCAACCGCGACCACCTGATCCAGGACGCCAAGGACGAGGTGCTGCACATGGCGCGCATGGGCTATCGCCCGGCGCAGCCGCGGGCCGACGTGGTGGTGGGCGGCGAGCCGGTGTGCGCCGCGCTGGTGGCGGCGGTGCAGGGCATGAAGCGCAGCGGCTTCGTGAGCGACCACGACGTCAAGATCGCGTCCAAGATCGCGTACGTGATCACCGGCGGGCCGGTGGCCGCGGGCACCAAGGTCAGCGAGCAGTACCTCCTCGACCTCGAGCGCGAGGCGTTCCTGAGCCTCGTCGGCGAGGAGAAGTCGCAGGAGCGGATCCAGCACATGCTCATGAAGGGCAAGCCGCTCCGGAACTGATCCGGTGCCGACATCCAACGACGCTCGAGCCAACTACTCGGATCCAGGAGGACGCCATGGAAGATGCAGTGATCGTGTCGTCGGTTCGCACCGCGGTCGGCAAGGCCCCACGGGGGACGCTGCGTTACACCCGCCCCGACGACATGGGTGGCGCCGCGATCAAGGCCGCGCTGGAGCGCGCGCCGGGAGTCGCCGCTGAAGAGATCGGCGACGTGGTGATGGGCTGCGCGATGCCCGAGGGCGAGCAGGGGATGAACGTGGCGCGCGTCGCCACGACGATCGCCGGGCTGCCCAACAGCGTGCCCGCCTACACCGTGAACCGCTTCTGCAGCTCGGGGCTCCAGGCGATCGCCATCGCAGCGGAGCGCATCATGATCGGCGCGGACAGCGCCGCGATCGGCGGCGGGCTCGAGTCGATGAGCCTGGTGCCGATGGGCGGCAACAAGATCGTGCCCAACCCCAAGCTCGTCGAGACCTACCCCGACGTGTACATCGGCATGGGCCACACCGCCGAGGCGGTGGCGCAGCGCTTCGAGGTGAGCCGCCGCGAGCAGGACGAGTTCGCCGTGACCAGCCACCAGAAGGCGGCGGCGGCGATCGCCGCGGGCAAGTTCAAGGACGAGATCGTGCCGCTCGACGCGAAGGTCTACAGCGTCGGCAAGGACGGTCGCCCCTCGGCCGCCACCAAGGTGTTCGACACCGACGAGGGCGTGCGCGCCGACACCAGCGTCGACGGCCTCGCCAAGCTGCGGCCGGCCTTCCACCCGGCGGGCAGCGTGACCGCCGGTAACTCGTCGCAGACCAGCGACGGCGCCGCGGCGAGCGTGCTGCTCTCGGCCAAGCGCGCCAAGGAGCTGGGGCTCGCGCCGCTCGGCATCTATCGCGCGTTCGCGGTGGCGGGCTGCGATCCCGACGTCATGGGCATCGGCCCCGCGCTGGCGATCCCCAAGCTCCTCGCGAAGGCCGGTGTCCGGCTCGAGGACATCGACCTCTTCGAGATCAACGAGGCGTTCGCGTCGCAGGCGGTCTACGTGGTGC
>CAYMQR010000297.1:0-6621 GCA_964392195.1 uncultured bacterium
GCTCTCGGCGATGGTCGACCGCTTCATCCGCAAGTTCAACACCGACAAGGGCTGGTACGACGAGTGACATGACCGGCTTCGGGATCATCGATCACGTGGTGGCGCGCCTGGTGTTCGCGGGCGCGATCGGGTACGCGTCGTGGCGGCTCGCCGACGAGCGCCACCGGTCGACGGTGGGCTGGCCCCTGCTGGGGGCCTTCCTCGGGTACCAGGTGGAGGCGTGGGCGGTCGCGATGCTGGTGTGGCTGTGGCGGCTTCCCAAGCTCGACCTGCGCCAGCACTACCTGGAGCTGCGCGCGCACGAGCGCTTCGCGCAGGCCCTGGGCGGGCCGTCGCTGGTGGGTGACCACCTCGAGGACCGCATCCTCATGGTGCTCGCGAACAACCCCGACGGTCTCTACATCAACGCGCTCGCGCAGGGGGTCGGTCAGAGCTGGCGCGCCATCGAGGGAGCGCTGAACGGGCTGATCGAGCGGCGCAAGGTGGTGCTCAAGGACGAGCGCTACTTCATCGACTCGACCCAGCCGAGCGCTCCCGCCGGAGGTCCGGCTTGACGATCAGCGTGGTGATCCCGGCCCACAACGAGGCGCACTCGATCGCGGCGGTGGTCGCGACCTGCAAGGCGATCCCCGGGGTGATCGAGGTGATCGTCGTCGACGACGGCTCCACCGACGGCACCGGCGCGATCGCCACCGAGGCGGGCGCGCAAGTCGTCACGCACCCGTACTGCATCGGCAACGGCGCTTCGACGAAGTCGGGCGCGCGCGCCGCCACCGGCGACATCGTGGTGTTCCTCGACGGCGACGGCCAGCACCCGCCCGAGGACATCCCGCGCCTGGTCGAGAAGCTCGACCGCTACCACCTGGTGGTGGGAGCGCGCGACCCCGACACCCACGCCAACCTCAAGCGCCGCTTCGGCAACAACGTCTACAACCTGTTCGCGAGCTACGTGACGCAGTTCCCGATCCTCGACCTCACGAGCGGGTTCCGCGCCATCCGCCGCGAACTGCTGCTCCACTACCTCTACCTGCTGCCCAACGGCTTCTCGTCGCCGTCCACGCTCACGCTCGCGATCCTGCGCACCGGGCGCTCGCTCGCCTACGTGCCGATCCGCGCGCGCGAGCGCAAGGGGCGCAGCAAGATCAAGCTGATCACCGACGGCACGCGCTTCTTCCTCATCATCATTAAGATCGCCACGCTCTTCTCCCCGCTGCGGGTGTTCATCCCGGTGAGCCTGCTGGCTTTCATCCTCGGCACGCTCAACTACACGTGGAGTTCGGTGGTCGTGCGCCACTTCGTGTTCACCAACATGTCGGCGCTGCTTTACGTCGCGGCGGTGCTGGTGTTCATGCTCGGGCTGGTGGCCGAGCAGATCGCGCAGCTCAGGCTGGACCGCACCGAAGGGCTCGACGCCGCGGCCCGTGCTCCCGTGTGACTCGGCACGCGGCGGGCCGGGGATGCAGATCGTCGTCCTGACCACCTGTTACCCGCGCTTCGCCGGTGACTTCGCGGGCGCCCACGTGGAGCGCTCGGTGCGGCGGCTCATCGCCCTCGGTCACCGGGTGACGGTGGTCGCTCCCGCCGACGACCGCGCCGAGCCGAGCACGTTCTCGGGCGGCGCGCGGGTGCGGCGCGCGCGTTACCTGCCGCGGCGCTGGCGGCGGCTGCCATACGGCTACGGCGGCATCCCCGTGCACCTGCGCGCGCACCCGGCGCGCGTGCTGGAGGTGCCGTTCCTGATCACGGGTCTCGCGATCGAGGCGTGGCGAGCGTCGCGCGGCGCGGACCTGCTCCACGCCAACTGGCTCTTCACCGCGCTCGCGGCGTGGCCCGCGCGGCTCGCGCGGAGCATTCCAGTGCTGGTCACGCTGCGCGGCAGCGACCTGGCGCTCGCCGAGGCCGCCGCGCCGCTGCGCTTCGCCGCGGGGCGGTTGTTGCGTGCGCTCGACGGGGTCGCGCCGGTGAGCCGCGACCTCGCGGAGCGGGCGGTGGCCCTCGGTGCCCGCTCGGCGCGCACCTGGCCGGTCGCCGACGGCGCCGAGACCGAGGGCTTCCCCACGCGCGCCGCGGCGCGCGCCGCGCTCTCGCTCGATGCTTCCGCGCGGGTGGTGCTGTTCGTCGGCAACGTGATCCCGGTGAAGGGGATCGACGTGCTCGTCGACGCGGCGGCGGCCGTGGCGGCGCGGCCCGAGCTGGCCGACGTCCGCTTCGTGCTGGTCGGCGGCGGCGCCGACATCGCGCGCTACGAGTCGCTCGCCCGCGAGCGAGGGGTGGGAGAGGTGATGCGCTTCACGGGCTTCCGGCCGACGGACGAGGTGCCCACCTGGATGGCGGCCTGCGACGTGTTCTGCCTGCCGAGCCGCTCCGAGGGGCTGCCCAACGTGATCCTCGAGGCGATGGGCGTGGGGCGAGCGATCGTCGCGACCCGCGTCGGCGGTGTCCCCGACCTCGTCGAGCACGACGGCAACGGGCTCTTGGTGCGCGCCGAGGACGCCGCGGCGCTCGCCGGTGCGCTGGTGCGCCTGCTCGCCGAGCCGCACACCCGCGAGCGCATGGAGAGCCGCGGCCGCGAGCTCCTCGCGGCGCGCGGGCTCACGTGGGAGGCGACGGCACGCCGCTACGACGAGCTCTATCGATTGCTGGTGCCCGCATCGGGCCCGACGAGGAAGGTGGAGGAGTGGCCATGACGATCGTCTTCCCGGTCCGCGCGCGGTGGGCTCGCGCGCTCGGTTTCCTCGCGGCCACGCTCGCGGGCTGCGCGATCCGCACCGCCGCGCCCGAGCCGTCGCCGCTCGGCTGGACGAAGCGCGCCGATCCGTTCGCGTACCGCGCGAGCGAGTTCCCGGTGACGCTCGCGGCCGCGCCCGACGAGGAGCCGGGCTACGCGACGTGGATGCTCGATTACCCCGCGCTCGACACCGGCGACGCCAAGAACCCCACGGTGCACGCCGTGCTGCGCTACCCGCGCGCCGGCAGCGACGCGCTGATCGTGGTGCTGCCGATCCTCGGTGGCGACTACTCCGAGACGGACTACTTCGCGCGCGGGCTCGCGCGGCGCGGCTTCGCGACGCTGCGCTTCGACCGCAAGGCCGACATCCTCGACCCCGCGGGCGACTTCGAGCTCGCGGCGCGGCGCATCCGCAACACGGTGGTCGACGTGCGGCGCGGGATCGACGTCCTCGCCGCGGGTTCGCCGCTCGCGCGCCAGCCGATGAAGTTCGAGCGCGTCGGCCTGCTCGGGATCAGCATGGGCTCGATGATCGGCAACCTCATCGCCGCCTACGACACCCGCATCGACGCGACCGCGCTGGTGCTGACCGGCGGCGACTTCCCCGAGGTGCTCGCTCGCGCGCGCGACGAGGTCGAGGTGGGGGCGTTCCTCGAGGGCCTCGAGGCGCGCGGCTTCGATGCCGAACGGATCCGCCACGAGTCGCACTGGTACCTCGACCCGGTCGATCCGCTGCGCCACGCCGCGAGCCTCGATCCGGCGACCACGCTGTTGGTGCAGGGGCGCTACGATCCGATCGTGCCGTTCGAGGTCGGCACCCGGCTGTGGGAGGCGGCGCACCGCCCGGAGCGGGTCGTGCTCCCCACCGGCCACTACAGCGCCGTGCTGTTCCTGCCCTACATCGAGGGCTTGATCGAGGACCACTTCGAGAAGCACCTCGCCCGCCGCTAGCGCTCCCGCGAGCCCGTTCGGCCGAGATCAGGCGGGAACTTCGGGCTTCGGTGAGCGGGTGACGAAGTCCCGGGCTCGCTCGGCGGAGAGCGTGCGGAACGTCCCGTCCGCGCGGGCCAGCAACGCGCCCTTGTCGTCGAGGAGGCGCGCCTCGATCGAGAGATCGCGTCCCGCGTGGCGCACCACCCACGCCTCGCCGCGCAGCGGCTCCTCGACGCGCACCGGACGCACGTACTCGACCGTCAGGCGGACCGTCGCCACCACCGTCTCGGGTAGCGCCACGGACGCCGCGGCGCCCATCACCTCGTCGAGCACCATGCACGTGGTGCCGCCGTGGGCGACGTTCGAGTAGCCACGGAACTCGCGGCGGATACGGACGTCGCACACCACCTTGTCGCCGTCGCGGTAGGGCCGGAGCCCGAGCGAGAGCGGGTTCTCGGTGCCGCACGCGATGCAGCCGCGCGCGCGCACCGTGTACGCCCGCTCGTCGGAGTGGGCTTCAGGCAAGCGGGATCTCGCGGTCGGGGATGGAGAACGGCTTGGGCCGCGCGGTCGGGGCCGGGGAAGGGAAGCGCAGCCGGAACAATGCGCCTCCGCCGCGGCGGTCGTCCACCTCGACCTTGCCGTGGTGGCTCGCCATGACCCGCTGCACCATCGACAGACCGAGCCCGGTGCCCTCGCCCGGCGGCTTGGTGGTGAAGAACGGATCGAAGATGCGGGCGCGGATCCCCGCCGGCACGCCGGGGCCCTCGTCCTCTACCTCGATGCAGATCTGCTCGAGACCCGCCGGCCGGTAGGCCACGATGCGGACCTGCCCGAGCCCGTGCATGGCCTGCGAGGCGTTGCGCACCAGGTTCAGGATCGCCTGCTCGATCTCGCGCGAGCTGCCGCGGATGGTGCCGAGCCCGGGCGGAACCTCGACCTTCACCTCGGGCGCGTCGCCGATGCGCGCGGCGTGGTAGGCGCGCACCGCCCGTTCCACGGCGCGCGCCGGGTCGACGTCGACGTGCTCCTCGTGGGCGGGACGCGCGTAGGCGAGCAGGTCGGCGACGATGCGGCTCGCGCGCTGCGCCTCGCTCACCAGGATCGCGAGGCGCTCGGGCGAGCTGGTGGGGTTGCGCTCGATCGCGCGCGCGCACAGCAGCACCGCGGTGAGCGGGTTGTTGAGCTCGTGCGCGACGCCCGAGATCAGGTTTCCCATCGCGCTCATCTTCTCGGCCTGGTCGAGGCGGCTCGCGAGCTGGCGCTGCTCGGTGAGGTCCTTGGCGATCTCGAGCACCCGCAGCTCGCCGTCGCCCTCGGCGGCGATCGGCGAGAGCGTGGACACCAGGAATCGCTCGCTGCCGTCGGCGCGCATCCGCACCGTCTCGACGCCGGTGTGCGCCGTGCCGCGCGCCAGCGTTCTCGAGAACCAGCTGGGCTCGGTGCCGGGCGCGAAGAAGCGGTCCACCCGCGACCCGATCGCCTCGGCGCGCGGCACGCCGGAGATCCGCTCCGCGCCCCGGTTCCACGCCTCGACGGTGCCGTCGTGGCGGTACACCGCGACCCAGTCGTCGGCGCTCTCGAAGAGCCGGCGGTGCTCGGCCTCGAGGCGGCGGTAGCGCTCCGCGGAGGCGCGCTCGAGCTGGTAGATGTGCGAGTTGGCGAGCGCGTTGGCGGCGGTGTTGGCGAGGATGCGCGCGGCGTGGAGCTCGCTCGCGGTGAGCGCCGGGTCGGCCGACACCACGAAGGTGCCGATCACCTGACCGCGCCGCACCATCGGCACGCTCGCGAGCGCCTCGGTGGGCGAGCCCCGGGTGGCGGCGGGGTCGGCGGCCGCGTGGGGCGTCACCGTGACCACCTGCGCCGGGACCTCGCCGACGTTGGTCTGATAGAGGGCCTGGAGCAGCCGGGCGCGTGGCACGATCGACGTGAGGCGCTCGGAGACGGTCTCGACGATCGCCTCCGCGTCGAGGTCGGCGTCGAGGCGCTCGGTGAGGGCGAGCACCGTCTCGAGGGCGCGGCGCTCGTGCTCGCTCGACACCAGCGCCTCGTGCTCGTCGCGGCTGGTCTGGGCGATGAGCCCGAAGAACGACCCGGTGACGAAGAGCAGCGGCACCTGCACCCACAGCGCCGGGCTCCACACCTGGTCGGCGTCGTGGCCCGCCCACAGGCTCACCGCGTAGGCGACGCAGGCGCCGGCGGTGACGAGCGCGACGCGCTGGAACGAGCCGCTGAGGCTGACCACGAGGAGCAGCAGGAAGTACGGCAGGAAGAACTGCCCGCGGCTCTCGTCGCCGAGCGCGACGGCGATGGTGATCACCGCGAGATCGCCGACCACCAGCGCCGTCTGGACCCGGCGATCGGAGAACCGCTCCGCCGGCTGGCGTGCCAGCCAGAGCTGGCTCACGAGCAGCGCGGCCACCAGCATCGCGGTCACGAACGACGGCCCGGCGCCGCTCGGCAGCAGCGTCGCCGTGAGCACCAGCGCGAGCGCGAGCCTGAGCGACAGGATCGCGGCGCGGTTCTCGTACCAGCCGCGCCCCAGGTTGGGGCGGTGGAGGAAGTCGTGCGACGGCATCTCGGACCGGTGGGCCGGCGCTTCGCGCGGACGCGCAGGGCCGCCCAGCCCGGTGATTGTAGCGGCGTGGCGGCCCGGGCACGAGCACGATCGCCGAGCGCCCCTTCCGGGCGCTACTCCACGAGTGTGTGAGCCACCCGCCGGATGACGTCGGCGAGCACGCCGTGACCGGCCCGCGCGGCGCGCATCATCGGCGGCAGGTCGGCGACGAGCCACGGCCGGCGCGCGAGGCACCAGGCGAGCCGCGCCGCACGCACCTCGCCCTGCGCGTCGACCGCGCTCGACAGGTCGGGCAGCCGGTGCTCGGCCGGATCGAGGACCACCCGCACCGACGCGCACGGCACGCCGTGATCGCGGCACGCGCGCGCCATCACTATCAGGC
>CAYMQR010000298.1:0-6588 GCA_964392195.1 uncultured bacterium
GATAGGGGCACGCGCCGCGTGCCCGGCGATACGACGAGATCGCTGCGCCCTCGCGGCCGTCGTTCTCTGTCAGGCGGCGATGCGGAGCTCGGGCGCGCTCTCGCGGTGGCTGCGCTCGGCGAAGCGGCGGATGCCGTCGAGCATCCCCGCGACCACCACGCCGTGGAGCGGCAGCACCGCGTACCAGTAGAGCAGCCCGGTGAGCCCGCGCGGCTTGAAGCGCGCGAGCTGCGTGAGCCGCGCGCGCCCGCCGCCGAGCGGCTCGACGGCGAAGTCGAGGAGCGCCTCGCCCGGCAGCTTCATCTCGGCGCGCAGCGTGAGGCGCCGATCCGGCACCAGCTCGGTGACGCGCCAGAAGTCGAGCGCCTCGCCGTAGCTCACGTTCTCGGGATCGCGCCGCCCGCGCCGCAGGCCGGGACCGCCGACCATCCGGTCCATCGCGCCGCGTAGCCGCCACAGCCAGTCGGCCCCGTAGTAGCCGTGGCCGCCACCCACCCGGCAGATCGCCCGGAACACCGCCGCCGGCGGCGCCCCGATTTCCACGGTGCGCTGGTCGACGAACACGGTGCCGCCCGCCCAGTCGGGATCGCCGGGGATCGGACCCGCGTCCGACCAGCTCGTCTCGACGCGCCGCTCGGCGATCCGCGACAGCGCGGCCTCGATCGCCTCGCGGGTGCCGAGGAGCCGCTGCGGCATGAGCCGCGCCGCGCGATCGTCGCGGCACACCACGCGGTTGCGCAGGCCCTCGGCGAGCGGCCGCGCGATGTCGTGGCTGAGCGGCGTGACGAGGTGGATCCACAGCGAGCTGAGCCGCGGCGTCAGCACCGGCACCGGCAGGATCACGCGCCGGGGCAGCCCGAGGCACTCGGCCATGAGGTGCATGAGCGCGCGGTACGAGAGGACCTCCGGTCCGCCGATGTCGAGGGTGAGCCCGGTGGTCTCCGGCACGTCGAGGCACCGCACCAGGTACTCGAGCACGTTGCGCACCGCGATCGGCTGCGACTCGGTCCGGACCCAGCGCGGCGTCACCATGATCGGCAGGCGCTCGACCAGGTAGCGCAGGATCTCGAACGACGCCGAGCCCGAGCCGATGATCATCGCGGCGCGGAACACCGTGACCGGCACCGGACCCGAGGCGAGCGCGGTCTCCACCTCGCGGCGCGAGCTCAGGTGCTCGGAGAGGCCAGCGCCGGTCTCGCCCAGGCCGCCGAGATAGATGATCCGCTCGACGCCCGCGGCGGTGGCGGCGCGGCTGAAGGCGCGCGCCAGCGCGCGATCGACCTCCGCGTACTCGCGGCCGGCCGCCATCATCGAGTGGATCAGGTAGTAGGCCGCGCCGCAGCCCTGGAGCGCGCGGAACAGCTCGTCTTCCCGCGACGCGTCGCCGCGCACCAGCTCGACCCGCGGGTGGCTCGCCCACGGCCTGCCCGCGAGCTTGCGGGGATCGCGCGCGAGGCACCGCACGCGGTGCCCCGCCTCGAGCAACCGCGGTACGAGGCGTCCGCCGATGTAGCCGGTGGCGCCGGTGACGAGCACCGGGCGGTCGCGGAGCGAGGAAGCCGTGGGCGGAGACAGGCGCTCGGGACGCGTTGGGCGACGGGATCGATCCATACACAAAACATATACAAACTCTCAACATCTGCCAAGTGCATCCGCTGCGCGCCTGCCCTGCTTCGCTTCGGAGCTCAGCGCAGCGCGTCGGGGAACGGCCAGAAGAGCGCTTGCGTGCCGAGGTACGGCTCGCGGTGCTCGGCGACCCAGCCGCGCAGGCGCGCCGCGCACTCGTCGAGCACACCGGGATCGCGGTGGCGGCGCGCGAGCGCCTCGCCCAGCTCGCGGCGCTCCGCGGCGGCGACGCGCTCGCGGAGATGGCCGAGGGCGTGCATGAGCGCGTTGGCACGGCCGGCGCTCGTGGGCGGCGCAGCGAGCGCCTCGGCGAAGCGCGCCGCGTAGCCGTCCCACGCGCCCGCGAGCGCGGCCCCACCGCCACCGGCGGCGAGCGGGCCGAGCTCGCGGAGCGCTCGCTCGCTCGCTGCGAGCAGCAAGAGCTTGTGCTGGGCGTGGAGCGTCGTCAGCGCGGCGCGCGTGCCCACGGCGCGCGCGCCCCGCAGCCGCGCGAGCGCGAACACGCGGGTGAGGAACCAGGCGCGCGTCTCGCGCCCGTCGAACGCCACCTCGTCGACCATCGGCGTACCCGGCATCCGCGTCGCCACCGCGGCGGCGAACACGCCGCTTCCCAGCCCGATCGGCTCCTCGTCGGCGGCCGAGGAGAAGAGCTTCACGTCGCCGCTGCCGCACGATGGCGAGCGGCCCTTGAGGATCGCGCCGTCGACCGGCCCGGCCTCGCTCGCGAACGCCGCGGCGAACGACGTCATCTCGGCGGTCAGCTCGCGCCCCGTGCTGGGCTGGACGAGCCGTCCCGCGCGGCCGGCATCCGCCTCCTCCACGACGATCCGCACCGGATCACGCGGCACACCGAGGCCGATCGCCATCTCCGGACACACCGGCACCAGCTCGGCATGCTCGGCCAGCAGCCGCACGAACGGAGCCGGCACGACCGCGCCGTCGTAGCGGCACGCGTCGAGGTCGAGGCAGCGGCTCACCACGATCCGCGGGCGCGCCGCGCTCGGACCCGGCCGGATCTCCATCGTCGCCGGGCCTTCCGGACCTACCGGCGCCCGCCGCGCGGCGCGCGCGCTTCGATGAGGTCACGGGCGATCTCTTCGATCGCCGCGACGACCCGCGGCTCCTCGCCGATCGCGCCCGCGACCTCGACCGTCATCCCCGGGTGGCGGCCCTCGACCTCGCGCGCCAGCACCGGGATGTCGTGGTCGACGTGCCCGCCGCCCGCCATGAAGAGCGGCAGCACGCTGAGCCGCGTGATGCCGTCGCGCGCCGCCTCCGCGGCGACGTCGGCGAGCGACGGCGACGCGAACTCCATGTACGCCATGCGCACGCGCTCGCCGCCCAGGTCGCGGGCCAGCGTCGCGGCGAGGCGCTCGAAGGGCGAGCGCCAGCGCGGGTCACGGCTGCCGTGGGCGAGGAGCACCACGCGCGTCGAGGAGGAGGTCATGGTCGGCTCCACGGGTGGGTCACGCCGGCGTGCGGCTCACAGCAGCCGCGGCTGTCGGCTTTCGGGCGCCCAGCGCGCGAGGTACTCCTTCACGCGCACCTTGCGGGCGGTGTTCTGCGAGCTCATGTAGCGGATCACCCCGAAGATCGGCCGCTCGGGCGCCCACGGGCGATCGTAGCGGCCGAGCGTCCAGAAGATGCCCGAGTAGGAGTTCGGGTTGCGGCCGTCGAGGGCGTACTTGTTGTTGAGCTCGATCATGACCGCGAGCGCCTCGCGCGGCGTCGCCGACCACTCGAGGATCTTCTTGCCCCACAACATGCGCAGGTAGTTGTGGATCGTGCCGTCGCGGACGAGCTGGGTCTGGGCCGCGTTCCACAGCGGATCGTGGGTGCTGGCCGCCTCGAAGGCGTCGAGGGCGTAGACGTGGGGGCGCGGGTCGGCGGCGTGCTCGTCGAGCGTCTTGCGCGCCCACGCCGGCAAGGAGTCGTAGCGGTCGTGGTCGTCGCGCTGCCAGCAGAAGTTGTAGCCGAGCTCGCGCCACGTCACGAGCTGGTCGAGGAAGCCCTCGGCGGCGGTGCTCGTCCCCCACCAGCCCTCGCGGCTGCCGTTCGCGCGATCGGCGAGCCGGTCGGGCGACCATCGCTCGCGCGCAGCGACCGCGTCGAACACGTCGTGCGCCGAGACGTGGCCGAAGTGGAGGAAGGGCGAGAGGCCGCTCGTGACCTCCGACTCGGGCTCGTTGCGGTGCTCGCCGTAGTCGCCGAGGCGGCGCTCGACGAAGCGCCGGGCGGCGTCGTCGCCGGCGGCGCTGCCGCCGCGCACCGGCGCCGGCGCCACGGCGTGATCGATCGGCAGCAGCGCCAGCTCGCCCGCGGCGCCGCCCAGCATCGCGGGCGAGGCGACGGGCCAGCGCCGCGTGATCTCGCGCGGCAGCTCGCCGAGCCGCGGCGGCGGCTCGGCGCCGCACCACGGGTCGCGGGCCGGCCGCTCGCCGAGATGCGCGGGCAGCGTCTTCTGCAGGAAGCGGCGGAACGCGTAGGCGGTCGGGAACACCTGGCTGGCGGCGCGCATCGGCAGCAGGCCGTTGCCGTCCACCGCCTCCATCCGCACGCCGGCCTGGCGCGCCGCGGCGGCGGCCATGCGTGGCAGCATGAAGCACGGGAAGTCGTCGGTGACCACGACGCACGCGCGCGCCGCGAGCGCCGCGAGCAGCCCCTTGCCCGCGTCGGGCGCGTCCTCGACGTACGGGTAATAGGTGACCGGCGCGTCCCCGCAGCGGCGCTGGTTCTCCGCCATGCCGTCGAGGATGAAGCGGTGCAGCCGGTCGCTCGCCCAGCGGTAGCCGGCGCGCAGCGCCTCGAGCACGACGAGCGGCTTGCCGAGCGCGCGCGCGTGCTCGAGCGAGCGATCGAGGGCGAAGCTCGAGCGCACCCGGCGCGCGGCGATCATCCAGTGCAGGACGAAGTCGCCGCCGGGCCGGATCGGAGCGTCGTTGAGGGCGCGCACCCGCAGCGCGGGCACCCCGGGGCGCGCCGACCCGCTCACGGCCGGATGATGACCGGCGTACCGGCGGGCACGCGCTCGGCGAGGAACTCGATCTGATCGTCGTCGAGCGCGATGCAGCCGTAGGTCCAGTTGAGGTTGACCGAGTCGCCCTTCCAGCGCTGACCCTCGCCGTGGAAGCCGACGTGGCCGCCGAGCGGGGTGTCCTGGGGCGGCACCCGGCCCTCCTCGAGCGCGCCCACGATCTGCTCGTAGGTCGACTCGTCGATGGTGCCGAGGGCCAGGCCGAGCTCGGCGTCGGCGCGCGACGGATAGTCGATCGGCAAGAACAGGTGGAACCTCTGGCTGCGGCGCGCCGGCCCGGCGACGTGGTAGTAGCCCTCGGGCGTCCGGTTGTCGCGACCCGCGCGCTTGGGCCCGTCTTCCTCGCGGCCGAGCGCGACGCGCATCGCCACCCCGCCGCCGTGGGCGCAGTGGGCGACCAGCGCCCGGTGCTTCTTCCATATCTCGATCCTGCTGATGACCGAGCAGTCCGACGGCTCGACCGAGAGCGAGGGCGCTGGCTCGACCGCCGCCGACGCGGCGCCGTCAGCGGCGGGGGCGGGCTCGATCTCCACCACCGAGAGGTCATCGGCGCGCTCGTCGTCGACGGGGCCGGTCGAGCCCGCGTGGCTCGGCGCGGCCGGCGCGCCGAGCGCCAGCGTCAGCAGCACCGCAGGCACCAGCGCCAGGCGCCGCTCGCGTCGGGATCGCGCGCACCGGCGGGTCGAGGCGGAGTCCATGGGAACCGTCGGATTATAGTTGACGCTCCGCTTCATCGACCGCACCTTGTGCCCATGATCGCTCTTTTCCGTGCCCGGATCACCCGCCTGGCGGGGGTCGCGGCGCTCGCCGCGACGGGGCTGGTGCTCGGCGCCGCCGCGCCGGCCCGCGCACAGCTCGTCGGCCCGGTGCGCCCCATCGTCGGGCAGCCGCAGACCACCGTCGTCCAGCCCGAAGACTCGCTGATCGACATCGCGTACCGCTTCCGCCTCGGTTACAGCGCCGTGGAGGCGCTCAACCCGGGCGTCGACGTGTGGCTCCCGCAGCCGGGCACGCTGATCCGGCTGCCGACGGTGAGCGTGCTGCCCGAGGTCGAGCCGGTCGGGCTGGTCATCAACATCCCCGAGATGCGGCTCTACGACTTCACGGTCAAGGGGCTTCCCGAGGTGTTCGCGATCGCGATCGGCGACGAGATCGACAACTCGCTGCTCGGCGACTTCAAGGTCGGGAACAAGCGCGCCAACCCGATCTGGTACGTGCCCGCGTCGATCCGCGCCGAGAAGCCCGACCTACCCGCGCAGGTGCCGCCCGGTCCCGACAACCCGCTCGGCGACCGCTGGATGAACGTCGGCACGACGAGCTACGGCATCCACGGCACCAACACGCCGTATTCGATCGGCCGCCTCGCCACCCACGGCTGCATCCGCCTCTACAACGACGAGATGCGGAGGCTGTGGGAGCGCACCGCGAGCGGCACCAAGCTCAAGCTCGTCTACCAGCCGGTGAAGCTCGGGCGGCGCGGCAACGGGCTCTTCCTCGAGGCCTACCCCGACGTCTACAACCGCGAGCCCAACCGGGTCGGTGAGCTGATGGCCAAGCTTCGAGAGCTCGGCTTCACCACCTACGTGGACGCCGAGCTCATGCAGCAGGTGATCAAGGACGCGATCGGCTACCCGATCCAGATCGGCACCGTGCCCAGCGCGCTCCTCGACGCCGCGATGTACCGGCCCGAGCCCCCGCCGGTGCGCGTGGCGCCCGCGACCAAGCGCAAGGGCTCGAGCAGCGCGGCGACCACCAAGCCGGCCGCGCGCCCGCAGTCCGCGCACCGCTGAGCGCGCGGGCGCGCCGCCCGCGGCCGATCCGACTGGCTGGAGGGCCGCGATCGTTCGCGGCCGCGGCTGCGAGGGACCGCAGCCCTCCAACACCGCCGCGCGCCCGGCGATCCGACGGGGCTGCGGGTCGTGGGCGAC
>CAYMQR010000299.1:0-6583 GCA_964392195.1 uncultured bacterium
CGCCCCGGCGGGAGTGAATCCCGCCGGGGCCCCACCCCCAAGTCAGCTCGCTTCGCTCGCGGCGGTTCCGCGGGAACCGGCCCAACGACGAGGCCGCACGTGGCGCGTCTGATCCGAAAGCGTGCGAGGCGCGCGGGTTCCAGACCCCCGCCCCGCCTGGAGGGCGCCGGTCCCTCGGCGCCGCCGATCGAGCGGCTTCCCGCCGACGGAGCGGCGGGCTCCAAGTCACTCGCTTCGCTCGTGGCGTGCCGCTGGCACGCGCCGGGATCCAGGTCCGTTCGTGGCGTGGTCCGGGGTTCCGGGATTGCCGAGCGGTGAACCGCGCGGCCGTTCCAGACCCCCGCCCCGGCGGAGGGCGCGGCGCCTGCCGCGCCGGCGACACGCCTGGATGGTTGCGTCGCCGGTGAGTGCGATCACGGTACGGATCCACCCCCGAGTCACTCGCTTTGCTCGCTGCGGTTCCGCTGGAACCGGCCGGTCGACGAGTCCGTGCGTTGCGCGAGTGACCCGGGGAGCGCGCGAAGCGCGCGGGTTCCAGACCCCCGCCCCGCCCTGGAGGGCAGGCGCCGACGGCGCCGTGCTCCGTCGGCGCCGCCCCGGCTCGATCCCCTCAGCCCACGTCCGGCTGTGCCTCGATGTAGGCGAGGTGGTCGGTGTAGCCGGGGATGCACGCCGCGTACTCGCCGGGCTGGCACTCGGGCTCGCCCTCGCGCAGCAGCGCCCAGGTCCGATCGACCGGGATACCGACGTTCCCGTAGGCGGTGAAGTCGGTGCTCGAGTCGCCGTAGCCGTACACGAACACGCGACCCTCGTCCTCGCGGGACGCGACCGCTCCCGTCACAGGCGGCTATCGTCGTGCGCGAGTCCTGAAGAAGTTCCGAGCACGGCGCCCGACGCTCCAGCGGAACGCCGGGTTCTACGCGTGACCAAGCCGAGAACCCGCAGTGCTAGCCGGACGCGCTTCCGGCAAGCGGCAATCGAACGCGAAACGTCGATCCCTGGCCGTCGCGGCTCTCCACCGTGATGTGGCCGCCGTATCGCTCGACGGTCTCTCGGCAGATCGCGAGCCCCAGACCAGCCCCGGTGCGTCCCGTCGCGCGCGCCGCCGCTCCGCGGAAGAACCGCTCGAAGATTCGCGGCATGTCCTCGGGCGGGATGCCCGGGCCGCCGTCGGACACGTCCACGATCAGCGAGCCATCGACCTGCTCCGCCCGCACCATCACCGCGGTCGTAGGCGGCGAGAACTTGATCGCGTTGTCGACCAGGTTCGCGAGGACGAGACCCACGGCGGCCGGCTCGATCGCAACGGTTCCATCGAGAGACGTTGACGGCGGCACGTCGAGTACGATGCCGCGCTCGGTCGCCTGCGCGGCAAGACGCCGGACCACTGCGTCCAGCACGTCGCCGAATCGCACCGGTGCGGGCGTCTGAACCGGCCGGCGCTCGGCGTCGAGGCGAGCCAACGTGAGGAGCTCGTCCGTCAAACGCGACAGTAGCTCGACCTCCTCGAGACCCGAACGGATGGTTTCCTCGTACTCCTCGCGATCGCGAGGACGGCGAAGCGTCACCTCGAGCTCGGCTCGCAGCCGCGAAAGCGGCGACCGGAGCTCGTGTGATGCGTCGGACGTGAAGCGGCGTTGCGCCTCGAAGCTCGACTCGATGCGTGCCAGCATCTCGTTCAGCGTGTCGACCAGACGACCGATCTCGTCGTCGAGGCCGGGGTGCGGCAGCCGCTCGGTCAAGTTCGATTCACCGATGCGCCGAGCGTGCGACACCACGCGCTCGACCGGCTCGAACGCCTTACGAGTGAGGATCGTCGCGGTCACTCCGATCGCGACGAGGATCGCGATCGACATGGCGCCGAAGAGCCAGCGCGCCGTCTGCAGAACCGTGTCGGCGTCATCGAGGGACATCGCCACCTGTACGACGAGGCGACGATCGCCTCGATCGACGGGGATGGCGACGATCCGGATGGGCTCGCTCCCGAAGTCCTTCCGCGTCTGGAAGACGATCTCCCCTCGCCGCGCCGCATCCAGCATCGCCGCGGGTATCGGCAGCATCGATGTCCCGAGCGTCGTGCTCCGCGCGAGGACCGCTCCGTCGAGCTCCGCGATCTGAACGAACTTGTCGAGCCGGTCGAAGGATGGGGCCGACGCGGCCGGCCCTCTCTCGTGGACGTGCGCGGTGGGGCTCGGATCGGACGCGAGCGCCGAGCTTTCCGCCTCGGCGAGCGCGAGCAACGCCCGGTCGATCACCTGGCCCAGCACCGCGCGCCGGAGCGACCAGTGCGCACCGGCCGCCGCGATCACGAGGATGACCGCCGACGCGAGCACGTGTAGCGCCGCCAGCCGCGTCTTGAGATCGAACCTCACGAGGACTCCGACGCCGCCAGGCGGAAGCCGAGGCCACGCACGGTGTGGATCAGCGGCGTGCGGCCACCATCGAGCTTTCGACGCAAGTGGCTCACGTGGACGTCGACGAGGTTCTGCATGCCGTCTCGATCCTCTTGCCAAACGCGCTCGGCGAGATAGCTGCGGCTCGCCACTTCGCCCGCGCGCCGCATCAACGCTTCGAGGAGGCTGAACTCCGTCCGCGTGAGAGGGACGACCTCGTCGCCGCGAGTCACCGTTCGGGTCGCGGGATCGAGCGAGAGGTCTCCGACTTCCAGCACGGGCAGCCGGGTGAGCTCGGCGCGCCGCAACAGTGCCTGGAGCCGTGCCAGCAGCTCCGCGAACGCGAAGGGCTTCGTCAGGTAATCGTCGGCGCCGGAGTTCAGCCCCCCAACGCGGTCCTCGACCGCATCCCGCGCGGTGAGCAGGAGGACGGGCACTTGGGCGCCGCGCCGGCGTAGCTCTTCACACATACGCGCGCCGTCGCCGTCCGGGAGCATCCGGTCGAGGATGAGCGCGTCGTAGCGGGTCATCGCCGCGCGCTCTCGACCCTCGGCCAGGGTGCTCGCCAGATCGACGGCCCAGCCTTCCTCGCGGAGCCCCTTGGCGAGTAAGCGCGCTGCCTTCGCGTCGTCTTCCACGAGCAGCGCGCGCATGCGCGGAGTCTACGCGCCGGAGCGACCAGCTGTCGTGTTCAGGCTTTCTTCAGAGTGCGCGCATCACCCTTCCGAACGGTCGCAGCCACCCGGAGCGGCCCCTACGATGACGGAACGACGCGCCGGCCTTGCGCTCATCCTCCTGGTCTTCGTCGCCTACCACGCCAACCTCCGGCAGGTGTCGACGGACACCGCCGCCTCGCGGCTGGTCCCTCTCTCCTTGCTCCGCGACGGCGATTTCGCCCTCGACGAGCTGGCGTCGAGCCCGATCCTCGACATCCGTCGTGGTGAGCCGATCCCGTACTACCTGTCCGAACGGAATGGGCACCTCTACGACGCCTACCCGCCGGTCGGGCCGATCCTCGCGATACCTTTCTACGCGGTACCTCTCGCACTCGGTTGGCAGCGCGACCCGGAGCTGTTGGCGAACCTGTGCTCGAAGATCGCCGCTTCGGCGATGGCCACGGCTTCCGTGTGGATCGTTTGGAACGTGCTCCGAAGGCTCGGGCACCAGAAGCGTGACGCATGGCTCGTCGCCGCGGTCTACGGCCTCGGCACGTCCGTCTGGAGCACCGCGAGCCAGGGGCTTTGGACGCACACACCGGCCATCCTCCTCTTCGCCGCCGCGATGTGGGCATTCCTTGCAGGCCACCTCGGGTGGTCGCTGGCCGCGATCGCCATCGGCGCCTGGGCTCGCCCCGTCCTGACGATCGCGCTTCCCGTCGCACTCCTTCTTGGCCTCGACTGGCATCGCAGCCCGGCCGTCGTGTTTCGCGAGGCTCTTCGCGCGAGCCGTGGCGCGGTGGTCGTGCTGCTCTTCGCTGCGACCTACAACACGCATGTTTCGGGCCACGTTCTGGGAGCGGCCGAGGCGCGGAATGCGTACTGGAACGGCGTGTTCCAGGTAGCGAGCATGTGGGACGGCCGACTTCTCGAGGGAGCCCTCGGGCTCGCGATCTGCCCCAGCCGCGGCGTGCTGATCTACTCGCCCGTCGTGTTGCTGGCGGTCGTGGGCGCCTTGCGGGCCTGGAAGGGCGTACCCGCCCCGGACGGCGCGCGATGCGTCTCCCTGCTACGAATGGCGTCCGTCGTGTGCGGCGCGGCTTACCTGGCTTACGCGAAATACCTGGTCTGGTGGGGCGGCCACGCCTTCGGCCCGCGGTACCTCGTCGACGTGATGCCGTTCGCCGCCCTGCTCATGGCGGCCGGTCTGGAAAGTGCGCTGACCTCGACGAGGCGTTACGTCGTGCCGGTTCTCGCCGGGTACTCGATCGCGATCCAGGCCGTCGGGGCGTTCTGCTGGCCCTCGCCGCTCGAAGGTCCGATCGACCGGCGCTACTACGAGCGCTTGTGGAGCCCGAACAACCAGATCGTGAAATGCATTCGATCGGGACCCGTTCTCGACAAGACCGCCCGGCACGCTCTGGGAGCCATCGGGTTTCGCCTGGCCCCTCCGCCCCGACGGCGACCTTCGGCGCCGAGCAACGGTGGCGCTTACCCACCGCCGCCCGTGATCGAGGCAGACTCCGGCACGGCGACTTCAGCGGACGTCGCCGCGGTCCGCTGAACGAGATCCTGCCGCTTTCCGTCGAACCGAAGCGTTCCGCTCGAGCCGACGATGCCGATCACCGAGCGACCGACGGCTCCTCTGGACCGCTCCTGGGGTCACGACACGGGCGTCCTGCGTCGGACGTCGCCGGTCGGCTGGGTGGACCTGGCCGTGCTCGTCGCGGTCGGCGGGACGCTCTTCGGTCTGCTCGCGCTGGCCCGTGATTCGCGCGCGGCCTACCACCCGAGCGCGGAGATCTCGCTCGCGCCCTCGGCGCTGCCGCTCTACACGCTGCTCTCGCTCAGCCGCGGGCTCGTCGCGTACGCGTGCTCGCTCGGCTTCACGCTCGTCTACGGGTACTGGGCCGCGAAGGATCGGGTCGCGGAGCGAGTGCTGGTGCCGATGCTCGACATCCTCCAGAGCATCCCCGTCCTCGGCTTCATGCCCGGAGCGGTGCTCGGCCTCGTCGCGGTGTTCCCGCACTCGAACATGGGGCTCGAGCTCGCGGCCGTGCTGATGATCTTCACCGGCCAGGCGTGGAACATGACGTTCAGCTACTACCACTCGCTGCGCTCGATCCCGGCCGACCTGCGCGAGGTCGCGGAGGTCTACCCGCTCGGTTGGTGGAGACGGCTGCGCCGCCTGGAGCTGCCGTGCGCGACCATGGGTCTCGTGTGGAACAGCATGATGAGCATGGCGGGCGGCTGGTTCTTCCTCATGGTGAGCGAGTCGTTCGTGCTCGGCGACAAGGATTTCCGGCTGCCCGGCATCGGCTCGTACATGAGCGTCGCGGTCGCCAGAGGCGATGTGCCGGCGATGCTCGCGGCCGTCGTCGCGATGGTGGCGATGATCGTGACGCTCGACCAGCTCCTGTGGCGGCCGGTGGTGGTGTGGGCGCAGCGGTTCCGCGTCGAGGAAAGCGCCGCGGAGGGAGCGATCCAGTCCTGGTTCCTCGAGGCCCTGCGGCGTTCGCTCGTGGTTCGCGGCGCTCGCGCACGACTGCGCCGAGCGGTCGCCGCTGTGACGAGGCGCGCATCGCGGCTTCGACCAGCCACCCAGCCGGCAGGCGTCGACGGGCCGCCACGTTCGACGGGCCGCATCGCGGCGCGCGTGGTGTTCGTGGCGCTGATCGGAAGCCTCTCGCTCGGCGCCTGGCGGCTCGGAGGTCTGGTGCTCGAGCTGCCGGCGCGCGCCTGGGGCGAGATCGGCTCCGCGTCCCTCTTCACGCTGGCCCGCGTCCTGGCGGCGACGACGATCGGCACGCTGTGGGCCGTGCCCGTCGGTCTCGCGATCGGTCTCTCGCCCCGGGTATCGAGCTGGAGTCAGCCGATCGTGCAAGTGGTGGCGTCGTTTCCGGCGCCCATGCTCTTTCCGATGGCGATTGCCGTGCTCACCGCCGCCGGCATCGGGCTCGGCTGGGGAAGCGTCGTCCTCATGCTTCTCGGCACGCAGTGGTACGTGCTCTTCAACGTGATCGCCGGGGCGATGGCGATCCCGTCCGATCTCCGCGAGGTCGCCGCCTCGTTCGGTCTGTCGCGATGGCAGCGCGCGCGGGCGCTCTACCTGCCCGCGATCTTTCCGCAGCTCGTGACCGGCTGGGTCACGGCCGCGGGCGGTGCCTGGAACGCGAGCATCGTCGCCGAGTACGTGAGCTTCCGCGGTCGAACGCTGACCGCGCACGGCCTCGGCGCGATGATCTCGTCGGCGGCCGAGCGCGCCGACTTTCCCCGGCTCGCCGCCAGCTTGGTGGTGATGGCCCTGGTCGTGGTGCTCTTCAACCGCTTGGTGTGGCGCCGCCTCTACGGCGTCGCGGAGAGCCGTTTCTCTCTGACGAAGTGAAGATGTGCGGCGAGAGGTCACGATGACGCAACCGTCGAACGGTGCCGTCTGCGAGGTTCGCGGTGTCACTCACGAGTTCGCGCTGCCCGGTGGCGAGCCGCATCGCGTTCTGGACGGCGTCGATCTCTCGATCCAGCCCGACGAGATCG
>CAYMQR010000300.1:0-6566 GCA_964392195.1 uncultured bacterium
GACGAAGCGACGACCCTCCAGCCCATCGTGCGCGATCGGCCCGCGCTACGTCCCGAGCAACGCCACCCACTGGGCGAACGACTTGCGCGGGTCGAGCGTGGGCACCCGGCGCACCAGCCGCGCGCCGGGGATGCGCGCGGCCATCGTCTGCGCGACCTCCCACGGGTGCGAGGCGTCGCCCTCGAGGGCGATCACCCAGGTGGGCACGCGGATCCGCTCGAGACCCTCCGGCCAGTCGTCGAGGACGCTCCAGCGTGACGTGCCGCGGAACGCGGTCGCGAGCTTGGGGCCGAGCTCGGCCGCCTCGAAGCGCCGCCACTGGCCGAGCAGCTCACGCGCGAGCGCCTCGGCGCGCTTCCCCGATAGACCCTCGGTGGCGCGGCGCGCGCCTTCCTCGAGGTTCCCGGTCTCGAGCGCCTCGGCGATCCGCCTCGAGCGCTCGGCGCCGCGCGGCGAGCGCGGTCCGAACGCGGGCAAATCCTGCACCAGCGCGGTGACCCGCGCGGGGTGACGCAGCGCCACGCGCAGCGCCACCGCCGCGCCCATCGAGGTGCCACCCACGATCGCCCGCGACCAGCCGGCGTGGTCCAGCACCGCGCAGGCGTCGTCGGCCATCGCGTCGAGGTCGATCTCCGGCGCCGCGCCGCCGCCGCGGGTCTCGCCGTGACCGCGCTGATCGAGCGCGACGCAGTCGAACGCCGCGCCCAGCACGTCGGCCGCGGCGACGGCCTGCTCCTTCGAGTAAGCGAGCGCGTGCAGGTAGAGCAGCGGCTCGCCACGGCCGAAGCGCACGCAGGCGAGGTCGGTGTCGCCGCGCGCGTGCACCCGGAAGCGCTGCACCGCGACGCTCACGCGTGGACTCTCCGTCGGCCGCGCGACCGCGTCAGGCCACGGCCTGCGCCGCGGCCGCGGTGTGGCTCTTGTGCGCGATCGCGAGCAGCGGCAGGGCGAGCAGCACCACCACGCCGCCCGACGCGAACGCCGCCGCCGCGCCACCCCACGCCCACGCCACCGAGCCCAGGATCGGGCCGCAGATCCGCCCCAGCGCCGAGCTCGCGCCCGCGAGGCCCATCGTGCCACCGCGCTCGTCGGCCGCCGCCTGCTGGCTGATGAGCGCCAGGATCGACGGGTTGCACAGGCTGTGGCCGAGGGCGCCGATCACCGAGAACGTGATCAGCACCGTCATGCCGGTCACCATGCCGTAGTTGACCAGCATCACGCCTTCGAGGAGCAGCCCGGCGAACAGCACCTTCCACGGCCCGAAGACCTTGGTGAGGCGCCCGATCAGCCCACCCTGCACGATCACGATGGTGAGGCCGATGATGCTGAACACCAGCGCGTTGGTGTTGGGCGGCAGCTTGAGCACCGCGCGGTTGAACTCGGAGAACAGCGACTCGAGCACCGCGAACCCGAACGTGACGGTGAAGAAGCTCACCAGCAGCGGCCCGAGCAGCGGGCGGCGGATGGCCGCCAGCAACCGCCCCAGGCCGAGCCCCACCTCGTGCGACTCCCTGCGTCCGCGCAACTCCTTGGGCAGCGACTCGGGCAGCACGAACGCCGCGAGCAAGCACGCGATCGTGCTCAGGGCCATCGTCACGTAGACCGGCAGGTGCAGCGCCAGGTGGCTGTGGTGGATGCCGTCGGGCGACGGCGCGATCCGGTCGCCGAGCGCCATCGAGCCCGCGCCCACCGCCGGCCCGAGGGTGAAGCCCATGCCGAACGCCGCGCCCACCAGCCCCATGCCCTTGGCGCGCTTCTCGGGCGGATAGACGTCGGCGATGTAGGCGTGCGCGGTCGAGACGTTGGCGGCCGCCATGCCGGCGAACACCCGCGCCATCAGCAGCCAGCCGAGCGTCGGCGCGAACGCGAACAGCGTCCACGCCAGCGCGTAGCCGAGCAGGCTGAACGCCAGCACCGGCTTGCGGCCGACGTTGTCGGAGAGCCGGCCCCACAGCGGCGAGGCCAGGAAGCTGAAGAAGTTGAAGTTGAACGACAGCAGCCCGACGATCACCGCGTTGGTGCCGCGGTTCATGTGCAGCGCCTCGAACGCCGAGGTCATCCACGCCGGCACGTCGTATTGCGCCGTCAGGTAGGGCAGCATCGGCAGGACCACGCCGAAGCCGAGCAGGTCGATGAAGATCACCAGCAGCACGATCGGCACCGAGCCCGGCGACGCGGTGACGCCCGCGCCGGACGGAGTGCTCTCACGAGCCCCGGCGGCGGGCGCCGGGGCCGACGGACGGTCGGTCATGGGGTGGCTCGAGCTTTCGTCGCTGGAGGACAGTGGTTCGCGATGGTGCGGACCACGTTCCACCAGTAGGCCGCCTTCCAGGTGAGGAAGGGCTTGCCGGTGGTCATCAGGCACACCGAGATGTCGCGATCGGGGTCGGCGTAGGTGGTGACGAACGTGAACCCCTGGTGGCCGAATGCGTGCGGCGTGCCGGGACCGTACAGGCTGAAGGTCTGGCCGCCGAGCATGAAACCCATGCCGTAGCGGATCGGCAGGCCGATGGTGAGGTCCATCTCGAGGTAGGTCTGCTCGGCGACCGCGCGCTTCACGGTGCGGCGGTCGAAGATGCGCCGCCCGTCGAGCTCGCCGCCGCGCAGCAACAGCTCGTAGAACCGGCACGCCTCGTTGGCGGTGCAGAAGAGGTTGCCCGACGGCACCACCGCGGAGAGGAAGCGCGGGTCGTTGGAGAGCTCGACGGCCTTTTCGTGCGAGATGCCGAGCGCGCGGGTCAGGAGCCACGACGCGGGCGGCAGGGTGGGCGGGCCGGTCAGCGCGTTCTCGGCCATCGCGCCGCGCTTCGCCTCGGGGATGCCGAAGTGGAAGCTCTCGAGCCCCAAGGGCTTGCGGATCTCGCGGGTCAGGACGGTCTGGATGTCGCGGCCGCTCACGCGGCGGATGATCTCGCCGAGCACGAAGCCGCCGGTGAGGGCGTGGTAGGCGAGGCGGCGCCCTGGCGCGGAGGTGGGCTTGGTCTCGCACAGGAGCCGCAGGATCTCGTCGGGCCGCGACAGGATGTCGGCGTCGAACTGGTAGCCCGGCACCGTCGGGATGCCGGCGCGGTGGGTGAGGACGTGGCGGATCGTCACCCACTCCTTGCCGTGCTTGCCGAACTCCGGGATGTAGTCGGCGACCGCGTCGTCGAGGTGGAGGTCGCCGCGCTCGTCGAGGAGGTGGACGAGCATCGCGGTCACGGCTTTCGACGCCGAGAACAGGTTGAAGAGGGTCGTGGGCTTGGCCTGGACCTTGAGCGCGCCCTTGCGGGCCTTGGGCTCGTTGCCGCGGGCGTGGCCGATGGCGCGGTCGATCACGACCTGGCCGTGGCGGCGCAGGCACAGCGCCACCGCCGGCATGATCCCGCTCTCGTAGAGCGAGACCACCGAGCCCCAGATCGCCTCGACGTCCTTGCGGGTCAGCCCGCCCGCTCTCGGTTCGACCTCCGCCGAGCCCTCGAGGCTCGTGACCTCGTCGGGCGGGAACACCTTGCAGCGGTGCTCGAGCGGGTTGTGCAGCGCGGTGAGCAGCATGGGACGGGAGGGTATAGCGCGGATCGCCGGCGAACGGAGCGTGGCGCCGGGCGGCCCGCGCCCGGGGGGGAACGCGGGTGCTTCGACGCGGGGATGGTGCTGCCGCCGCCCGCGCTTGCCGCGCTTCGACTCGGCGTGTCACAGTGGCTGAGCCACTGGGCAAGTGAGCCGAGGGGGCCCGCCGCCCCCGAGAAAGGTCAGCGCCGCATGAAGCCGAGCGAACGAAAGGCGCGACCCGCCGTGGTGCCGGCACCCGCGCCGGCCACCGCCGAGGTCCCGCGCCTCGACAAGCTCAAGCGCCCCAGCCTGATCGACCTGATCGTGCTGCGCATCCAGGACGAGTTCCTGGGCGAGCGCGGGCGCCCCGGCGACTCCCTCCCCCCCGAGCGCGAGCTCGCCGAGCGCTACGGCGTGAACCGCACCAGCGTGCGCCACGCGCTGCTCAAGCTCGAGAGCCTCGGCCTCATCGACACGCTGCACGGCATCGGCTCGT
Source organism: uncultured bacterium (assembly GCA_964392195.1). Classification (GTDB taxonomy): domain Bacteria; phylum JADJOY01; class JADJOY01; order JADJOY01; family JADJOY01; genus JADJOY01. The sequence goes on from CAYMQR010000300.1 coordinate 4,028, forward strand.
TGATCGCCGACTACACCGAGCGCGGCGGCGCCGAGCTGCTCAAGCTGCTCCTGGTGCGGCGCGACGGCGTCGACACCGCGCTGCTCGAGGACCTGCTCGAGGTGCGCGCGGCGGTGGGCGGCGAGATCGCGCGGCTCGCGGCCGAGCGCGCCACCGACGGCGATCGCGACGGCCTCGCCGCGGCCCTCGCCGACATCGAGGCGCGCCTCGACGATCCCGCCGCGGTGCAGGTCGCCGAGAACCGCTTCGTGCGCGCGGTGACGCGCGCCACCGGCAACCGCGCGTTCGTGTTCCTCGCGAACTCGCTGTCGGGCGCCTATCGCGAGCACCTCGAGATCTTCCGCGGCGCGTTCGCCGATACCCGCGAGGTGCACGCGCAGCTCGCGGCGGTGGTGGCCGCCATCGGCAAGAAGGACGCGCGGCGCGCCGACGAGGCGTTCCGCCGCTATCTGCACTGGAGCGGCGAGCGCATGGTGGCGCTCTTCCGCGCCGGCGAAGACAAGAGCACCAAGCGCCGCGGCTGACACCGCGCGCCGCGCGAGCGAAGGAGAACGACATGGGACTGCTCGACGGGCTCGGCTACAAGTTCCAGGAGCGGATGATGGGGAAGTGGCGCAAGAACGGCGCCGCGGCGGAGCAGCCCTACCGCTTCGACCTGGTGTCGATCGCGCCGAGCTTCGGCTCGCTGGCGCGTGACCAGCTCCTCTACCTCGACGGCGAGCTCACCCTCGGTGGGCTCGCCGAGAAGGTCCACGCCACGGGCACGCTCCGCTTCACGCCGTGGGTGCGGCGGCGGCTCGAGTTCGAGCTCGACCTCGTCGCCGACGACGGCCAGCGCTACCACGTGAGCGGCCTCAAGACGATCCGCCACCTGAACCCGTTCAAGACCTGGACCACGCTCCCGAGCCGCGTCCTCGACGCCGCCGGGAACTTGGTGGGCGAGGGCACGGCGCTCTTCCCGGCGAGCGAGTTCCTGCCGCTGGTGTCGTCGTTCCGCCTCACGCGCGGGCGCGCGGCGCCGCGGCGCGCGGTCGCGGGCTCGGCGGCGTGACCGCGATGCCTCCCCGGTCGGCGGCGCGCGCGTTCACGCTCGAGACCGCGTTCGGCGCGCGGGCGCGGGGCATTCTCGAAGCGCTCGGCCCCGCGGTGATCCCGCCGGGGCGCCTCGTGCCAGGCGCGGATCGCGCCACCTACGAGCGGCTCGTCGGGCGCGTGCTCGCGGGTGGCGGCGTCGCCGCGATGCGCGTCTACGCTGGGCTGCTCGGCGCGCTCGACGCCGCGGTGGTGGTGGCCACGCGCCGCCGCTTCGTGAGCCTGAGCGCCGCCGAGCGCGAGGCGCTGCTCGATCGCTGGTCGCGCGCGGGGCTGGTGCGCCGCTCGCTGGTCGCCGCGGTCACCACGCCGCTCAAGTACGCCCACTTCGACGACCCCGGCGTCTACGCGCTTTACGGCGCGCAATACGACAAGTCGGCCCCCGCCGAGCCGCCGCAGCCGTGGATGCGCCAGGTCACCCGCGGCGCCGCCGTGCCGGCGGACGAGACCATCGAGTGCGACGTGGTGGTGGTCGGCACCGGCGCGGGCGGCGCGGTGGTCGCGAAGGAGCTCGCCGAGAAGGGGCTCGCGGTCGCGATCCTCGAGGAGGGCAGCTACCTCGGCCGCGGTGACTTCGCGCGCGGCTCGATCCTCGAGATGCAGACCAAGCTCTATCGCCACGGTGGGCTCACGTTCACGCTCGGCAACGGCGTGATCCAGGTGCCCGCGGGGCGCCTGGTGGGCGGCTCGACGGCGGTCAACACCGCCACCTGCTGGCGCACGCCCGAGTGGATCCTCGACCACTGGGTCAAGGACCTGCGCCTGGGCGATCTCTCCGCCGAGCGCATGGCGCCCCACTTCGACGCGGTGTGGGACGAGCTCGGCGTGAGCTTCTCGAGCCGCGAGGCGATCGGCCCGCAGGGCGACATCGTCGCGCGCGGCTGCGACGCCCTCGGCTACGCCCACCAGCCGGTGTGGCGGAACGCCCGCGACTGCGACGGCCAGGGCGTCTGCGACTGGGGCTGCCCGACCGACGCCAAGCGCTCGATGAACCTGAGCTACATCCCGTCGGCGCTGAAGAGCCACGCCAGCCTGTTCACCGAGTCGCGCGCCGAGCGGGTGTGGATGGAGGATGGCAAGGCGGTCGGGCTCGAGGTGACGGCGACGGCCACGAAGGCGCGGTTCCGCATCCGCGCCCGCGCCACCATCCTGGCGGGCGGTGCGTTGCCCACGCCGGTGCTGCTGCAGCGGCAGGGGATCGCGAACACCAGCGGGCAGGTGGGCCGCAACCTGTCGATCCACCCGGCCACCGCGATCTCGGCGCTCATGGGCGAGCGCGTCGACCCGTTCGCGCACGTGCCGCAGGGCTACGCCGTCACGCAGTTCGTGCGCGAGGGGATCCTGATCCTGGGCGCGCTGGCGCCGATCGACGCCGCGGCCGCGTACTTCCTCAGCCAGGGGCGGAGCTACACCGAGCTCATGGACGCCTACGCGAACGTCGCGAGCC
>CAYMQR010000301.1:0-6512 GCA_964392195.1 uncultured bacterium
CCACCGCGTCGGGCGGCAGCCGGCGCGTGAGCGCCACGAGCAGCGCCACCGCGAGCGCGAGGGCGGCGGCGCCCGAGAGCGCGAACGCGGCCGGCGTGACGAGCGTCGCGAGCGCCGGCAGCGCCGCGATCGCCACGATCAGCACCAGACGCGGGCTCGGCGTCACCGCGGCACCGGCACCGCGTCGAGGATCTCGCGGATCACGGTCGCCACCGTCGCGCCCTCGATCTGCGCCTCGGGCCGCAGCACCAGCCGGTGGCGCAGCACCGGCTCGGCCATGCGCTTCACGTCGTCGGGGATCACGTAGCCGCGGCCGGCGAGCGCCGCCACCGCGCGCGCGCACCACAGCAGCGCGATCGCGGCCCGCGGGCTCGCGCCGAGCGCGATCCGCGCCGAGGCGCGCGTCGCGCGCGCCAGCCGCGCCACGTACTCGACCAGCGCGGGCTCGCAGCGCAGCGCCGACACCTCCGCGTGTACGCCCGCGATCTCGTCGCGCGCCAGCACCCGGCCGGGACCGAGCTCCGAAAAGTCGGTGGGCGCGCACGACGAGCGCCGCGACGACAGCATCGCCACCTCGTCCTCGAGCCCCGGGTACGCCAGCACGATCTTGAGCAGGAAGCGGTCGACCTGCGCCTCGGGGAGCGGGTATGTCCCCTCGAGCTCCACCGGGTTCTGGGTGGCGACCACGAAGAACGCGTCCGAGAGCGGATGACGCTCGCCGTCGAGGGTGACCTGGCGCTCCTCCATCGCCTCCAGCAGCGCGGCCTGGGTCTTGGGCGGCGTGCGGTTGATCTCGTCGGCGAGCAGGAAGTCGGTGAACACCGGCCCGCGCGAGAGGTGGAAGGTGCCGGTGCGCGGGTCGAGGACCTGCGTCCCGACCACGTCCGCGGGCATCAGGTCGGGAGTGAACTGGATGCGCCGGTAGCCGAGCCCGAGCACGTGCGCGAAGCCGCGGCTGAGCAGCGTCTTGGCGAGTCCCGGCACGCCCTCGAGGAGCACGTGCCCGCCGGCGAGCCAGCCCACCGTCAGCTCGAACACCGCGTCCCGTTGCCCCACCACGATCCGATCCATGGCTTCCCGGATGCGCTCTCCGAGCGCGGCGATCGATTCGGTCACGACGGTCTCTCCTGGTTGCGGTGTTGGGCCTCGGTCATCCAGCGGTCGAGGCGCACCAGCTCGCGAGCGCGGACGCGGCGCCGCGCGAGCTGGCGGTCGAGCTCGATCTCGAGGGCGGGGTCGCGGACCCCGGACGCGCGGTGGTCGCGCGCCAGCGCCGCGAGCGCCTCGCGGTGCAACCTCGCACGCCGGTAGAGGGCCGCCATCGACTCGGCGAGCTCCACCGCCGAGCGCGAGCCGGGTGGCGGCTCGGCGAGCGGCGGCCCGAGGCGCCGGCCGCGGCCGGCCACGTACACCAGCGCCGCGAGCAGCAGGTGCGCCGCGACCACGCGCCGCGCGCCGCTCGGCAGCTCGGTGCCGGGGATCAGCTCGTGGTGGCCGTGGACGCGCTCGTCGAAGAGCACCTCGCCGGCGGCGTCGCCGCCGCCCCGCAGGCGCTCGAGGAGCGCGAGCACGAACGGCAGGTTGGCGGCCTGGTCGAGGCGGCGGTTCTCGACGATCGACGGGCACGCGAGCACCACGACGCGCCCCCGCCCCAGCGAGCCGAGCCAGCCGCGCACTCCGACCTCGCTGGCGACGAGCGGCGCCCACGCGCCGCGCGGCGCCGCCAGGCGGATGCCGGCGCCGCTCGCGAGCCGCGCGCCGCCGGCGAAGAGCGGCGACGGGATCGCCGTGCCGAGGTCCTTGGCGCCCTCGCTGCCGAGCATGCGCGCGCTCGCGTCGGCGGTGCCCTCGTTCGCCGGCGATACGAGGTCGGCGTGCTCCCAGCCGAGACGCACGAGCAGCTCGCGATCGTCCCACGGCACCGCCCGATCCATGAGCGCCTCGCCCGCGCTGGTGAGGAGCAACAGCGCGTTGCCGCGCTTCACCCACGCGAGGATCGTCTCGCTCTCGCTCTCCTCGAGCGGCTCCTCGAACGGCGAGATCATCACCAGCACGCCCCGCACGGTGGCGAGCTCGGCGTGCGGCAAACGCCAGCGCCGCGCCGGCGGCGCCAGCTCCTGCACCACGCGCCACAGCGCGGCGGTGCCGCCCGGGTCCGGGTTGAGGGTCGAGCGCGTCGGCGACGGCGCGCGCCGCTCGACGAGCGACGCGGCCGCGATCGCGGCGACGAGCAGCGCGATCACCGCGCCCGGTCGAAGGAGCCGCGGGGAGCGGATGAGCGCACCTCGTCGAGGAAGGTTCGGGTGATGTCGCGAAAGCGCGCAAAGCGCGCGGCGTCGACCGGTTCGCCGCCGTACCAGGCCGCGTCGAAGGCGCCGTTCAGGTCGCCGAAGTGCTCGAGCAGCGGCGCCGGCGCGCGCGCCGCGCCGAGCGCGGCGAGGAGCTCCCAGTGGGTGAGACCGGGGGCGTCCGGCACGCGGCGCAGCTCGTGGAGCCGCGCCAGGGTCGCGAGGTGCAGGACGCGCAGCGCGTCGCGGTGCGCGCCCGCGGCGAGCAGCGTCGCGAGCTCGGCCTCGACGGCGCTCGGCTCGCGTGCCGCCCCGTCGAGGGCGGCGAAGCGGGCGGCCCGCGCCAGGACGCGCCCGCGTCCGCGCCGCCACCGGCCCAGGATCACCCACACCGCGAGCGCCACGAGGGCCGCGAAGCCGAGCGTCAGCATCCAGTCGCTGAACCACTCGATCCAGCGCAGCGACGGCGTGCCGCGCGCCTCCTTCCAGTGGCGCCACCAGTCGAGTAGGCGCACGAACCACTTCTGGAAGTCGCTCGGCTCGACCACCGCGCGTGGGAAGCGCCTGAACTCGTCCTCGGCGAGGACGCGCGCCAGGGTCTCTCGGGCCGCCGCCTCGCGGCTGGCGGAGAGAGCGCGGGCGGCCGGCTCGGCCGCCGCGCGGGCGAGCGCGCCCTCGACCTCGGCGCCGATCAGCGCCAGCGTCGTGGCGGCCTCGGCGGCGAGCGCGGCGCGCGCCTCGTCGTCGCTGCAATCGTCCTGGCGCTGGAAGAACGGATCGAGCCAGCGATCGGAGCCGCCGCTCGCGACCAGCTCGCGCTGCGCGGTGGCGAGGCGCCGGCGCAGCTCGCGGGCGTCGAGGGTCGGCGGCGCCGGCGCCGCCGGAAGGGCGGTGCCCGCCCCCTCGCCGGGCGCGACGGACGACGCCGGCGCGGTCGGCGGTCCGGGCGCGACCTCCGCCGCCAGGCGGCGCAGCGCCGCCGCGAGCTTCGGGGTCGGCGCGGGAGCGGTCGCCGCAGGCGCTGCCTCGGCACCGGCGAGCACCGCCGCGACCACCACCGCGAGCGCGGTCCGCGCCGCCGCTCGCGCCACCACGCGGAGCGCCGCGAGCCTCATCCCGGGCCCGGCGCCGCGCTCGCCGCGGCGCGCGGCGCGCGCGGCCTGCGCAGTGCCATCGCGCGTATCTCCAGGTCGAGCCCCTCGAAGCGGTAGCGCTGGTCGTAATAGAAGAGCACCGTCGCCGCCACCGAGAACGGGTGGAGCAGCGCGCCCGCGCCGATCTGCACCGCGATGAACGGCGCCATCCCGTGCTGGATGATCTGCTCGGGGTTGGTGAAGTCCACCCAGTGGAGCGCGTAGGCGGCGATCCCGGCCGCGAGCAGCGGCACGAACGCGAGCGACGCCGCGGCCAGCCCGAGGATCGGCACCACCGTGAGCACCAGCGTCAGGCGCACGTCGTTGCGGTCGCGGAAGCGCACCTCGTGGGCCTGGCGCATCAGGTCGCGGCTGCGCGCGAGCGCCGCGCCGATGCCGAGGCGCTCGATCACCACCGCCGCCGGATGGAGCCAGAACACCAGGATGCCCATCAACCCGCCGAGCAGGAGCAGCAGGCCGACGACGACGCCGACCACGCCGCCCAACGCGGCCCAGCCCGACCCACCGGCGACGCCGAAGGCGATGCCGAGCCCGAGCGCCAAGCCGAACGCGTAGAGCCCCGCGAACGTCAGGAACATGAAGATGGTCAGCACCAGCTCGGTCACGAACAGGTAGGGCAGCCGGCCGACCGTGGCGCGGATCGCCTCGCCGATCGTGACCGGCAGCCCCATGTAGCGCCGCGACACCGCGTAGACGAGCGCGGCGGTGCTCCACAGCTGCAGGAACCACGACACGATCCCGAGCGAGCCGCTCTGCGCGTAGGTGGCCGCCAGCGCGCCGAAGGCCGCGGCGTCCGACCCGGTGGTGTCGGTGGGGAGCGCGGGGATCGGCGACGCCAGCCACACCAGCTGCTGGAGCACGAAGTACATCGCGCCCGACACGAACGCGAGGGCGAACAGGATGCCGAAGTTGGCGCGGTAGAGCGCGGCGGCGCGGTCGAGGACGTCGACGGCCGAGAGCGGTCGGTGGCGGTCCACGCGGCGAGGATAGCCGAGGTGCGCGGTTCTCCCGATCGGCCGCCGATTATGTTCTCTCGACGATGCAGAACGTCCACCCGCGAAGGGAGATCGTCATGGTCCTGGCACTCGCCCGTTCCGCCCGCCGCCTCGCCTCGCTCGTGCTGGTCGCGGCGCTCGCCGCCGCGAGCGGGCTCTCGCCGCTCGGCTGTAGCGGCGGCGGCTCCGGCTCGCCCTCCGACGGCGGGGGTGGCGGCGGAGGAGGCGGGGGTGGTGGGGGTGGTGGCGGCGGCACCTCGGCCGCCTGCGACGAGCTGCCAGTGGTGCAGGGCACACCCGGCCTTCGCCTCGAGCCCTACGCGAGCGGCTTCGAGGAGCCGGTCTACGTCACCGCGCCGCCGGGCGACGTCCATCGGGTGTTCGTCGTCCAGCAGAACGGCCACATCCGCGTCCTCACCGACCGCATCAGCTCGGACGCCGACTTCCTCGACCTCAGCCGCTCGATCACCAGCGGCGGCGAGCGCGGTCTGCTCGGTCTCGCGTTCCACCCGGACTACGCCAGCAACGGCCGCTTCTACGTCGACTACACCGACCTCTCCGGCAACACCAGGGTCTCCGAGTTCCGGGTGTCCGACGACCCGAACGTGGCGGACCCGGAGAGCGAGCGGGTGATCCTCGCCGTGGACCAGCCGTTCGCGAACCACAACGGCGGCCACCTCGCGTTCGGGCCCGACGGCATGCTCTACGTGGCGCTCGGCGACGGCGGTGGCGGCGGCGATCCGTTCGGTAACGGCCAGCGGCTCGACACGCTGCTCGGCAAGATCCTGCGCATCGACGTCGACGGCGCCGACCCGTACGCGGTGCCGCGCGACAACCCGTTCGTGGGCCGCGAAGGCACGCGCGGCGAGATCTTCGTCTACGGGCTGCGCAACCCGTGGCGCTTCAGCTTCGACCGCGTGAGCGGCGACCTCTACGTCGGCGACGTCGGCCAGAACGCCCGTGAGGAGATCGACGCCACCTCCGCCGGATCGGCGCCCGGCACCAACTACGGCTGGAACGTGATGGAGGGGAACGCGTGCTACCCCCAGAACGACGACTCGTGTGACGACGGCGGCCTCACGCGACCGGTGTTCGACTACGGCCACGACCAGGGCTGCGCGGTGACGGGAGGCTACGTCTACCGCGGCCGGCGCATGCCGGGCCTCTCGGGCACCTACCTGTTCGGCGACTACTGCTCCGGGAAGGCGTGGACCTTCCGGTTCGACGGCAGCGCCGCGGTGGACCTGCGCGAGCGCACCGGCGAGCTCGGCACCGCGGGCGCCAGCCTGTCGTCGTTCGGCGAGGACGCGTGCGGCGAGCTCTACGTCGTGAGCTACGGCTCGGGTCAGGTGCTGCGGGTCGCGCCCGCGAGCTGAGCCCGACCGCGGCGGAACCGCGGCGCCGACGGAGCACGGCGCCTTCGGCGCCTGCCCTCCAGGCCGTCCCGGCGCGCCGGAGGCGCGCCCTCCATACCGATCCCGATCGGACGGCCGGCGGGCCGCTCACTGATCCTGGAAGTACCCGCCGGCGCGCCAGTCGTTCGTGCCGCTCGCCTCGTGGTTGTAGCCGCCGCTCACGGCCGAGTTCTCGCCGCTCGCCTCGTTGGCCAGGCCGCCCGACACCGAGCCCTTGTACCCGCTCGCGACGTTGCTGCCGCCGCCGCTCACCGAGCTGCGGTCACCCGAGGCGACGTTCGAGTAGCCACCGGTCACCGACGAACGCAACCCACTCGCGACGTTGTCGGAGCCCCCGGTCACGCTCGAGTATCCGCCGTGGGCGTCGTTCGCCAAGCCACCGGTGACCACCTCGTAGTTGCCGTGCGCGCTGTTGCCGCTCCCGCCCCCGACCCAGCAGTAGATCCCACCGGCGGTGTTGTTGTGGCCGCCGCTCACCGCCGTCGAGTACCCGTGGGAGTCGTTGCCATAGCCCCCGGTCACCGACGACATCTCGCCGCTGGCGACGTTCTCGATGCCCCCGATCACCGTCGAGTAGGCGGGCGCGTAGGGATCCGCGGGCGTGGCGCTGGTCGCGACGTTGTCGGAGCCGCCCGCCACCGTCGCGAAGTTGGCCGCCGC
>CAYMQR010000302.1:0-6509 GCA_964392195.1 uncultured bacterium
GGCACGCGGCGCGTGCCCCTCCAGACCGGGATCGATCGCCCTGGAGCGCGGCCGCTCCGTCGGCCGCCCCAGCGCTCGACCCTGGGGTCGTCGACGAAGCGACGACCCTCCAGGACCGCGTCGACGACCCCGACCCTACCCCTCCGGGGGAAGCTCGAGCGGCGGGTGGTGGGCGCGGGCGCGCAGCTTGTTGATGGCGCGGAACACCCGCGGGTTGCGCACGATGCGCAGCTCGATGCCGCGCTTCCCCGGCAGGTCGAGCAGCATCAGCCCCGCGAGCAGCGTGAGTACCCCTTGCCCGGGGGTCACGAGCATCACCAGCCCCGCCAGCACGAGCAGCGCGCCGGCCGCGTTCTTGCCGAGGTGGAAGATCACCCGCACCGCCGGGTGGCGGTTGGCGAGGCTGCCGGGCGGCGGCTCGCCGGTCACGAAGTAGTCCGCGGGCAGCCAGGTCACCACCACCGCGAGCACCAGTGGGCTCAGGACCAACATCGCGAGCGAGAAGAGCGCGAGCCCCATCATCCACTCCGCCGGCGCGTGCAGCGCGGCGATCATCGCCCTCGCGCCGCGTTCAGTCCGCGGTGGGCTTCGCGGTGCGAACGTCGGCGAGCCCGGGCACCAGCTTGGCGCCCTCGCGCACCTCCACCGACGAGCCCTCGAACGCCTCGCCGATCGGCTCGTAGCGCCCGTCGAGGTGCTTGGCGAGGAACGCCTCCATCACCGCGAAGAACGACAGGTTGTTCTCGGGCCGCGCGAAACCGTGGCCCTCGTCCGGGTAGAGCAGGTACGTCACCGGGATCTTCTTGCCGAGCATCGCGGTCACGATCTGGTCCGACTCGGCCTGCTTCACGCGCGGGTCGTTGGCGCCCTGGGCGATCAGCAGCGGACGCTCGATCGCGTCCACCTTCGAGATCGGCGAGCGGCTCATCAGGAACGCCTGGCCCTCCTCGCTCGTCTCGTCACCGACGCGCTTGCGCATCTGCTCCACGAACGGCTTCCAGTAGGGCGGGATCGCCTTCATGAAGGTGACCAGGTTCGACGGGCCGACCAGGTCGACGCCGCAGGCGAACGTCTTGGGCGTGAACGTCAGCCCCACCAGCGTCGCGAAGCCGCCGTAGCTGCCGCCCGCGATGCAGGTCTCGTCGCGGTCCGCGATGCCCTCCTTCACGGCCCACTCGACGGCATCGAGCAGGTCGTCGTGCATCTTGCCGCCCCACTCGCGGTTGCCGGCGTTGACGAACGCCTTCCCGAAGCCGGTCGAGCCCCGGTAGTTCACGCTCAGCACCGCGTAGCCGCGGTTGGCGAGCCACTGGTGGACCGGCTCGCAGCCCCACGAGTCGCGGTACCACGGGCCGCCGTGGACCCACAGCACCATCGGCAGCGGGTGCCGAGGCTTGCCGGTGTTGGCGGGGTCCGACGCTGGCGGCAGCGTGTAGTAGCTGACCAGCTCGAGCCCGTCGCGGCTCTGGATCGTCACCGGGTGGCGCTTCGAGAGCTTGGCGTCGGCGAGCTTGGGGCGGTTGGCGAACAGGAACGTGGGCTTCTTCGCCGTGCGCTCGTAGAGGTAGAAGCGCCGCGGGCCGTCGTCGACCTCGAACGACACGACCCAGCGCGTGTCGTCGAGCGAGCGGCTGATCACGCGCCAGTCGCCGTCGCCGATCGCGCCGAGCGCCTCGACGTCGTCGGCCACCACCGGGTCGATCGAGCGCCACGTGAGCCGCTCGCGCTCGAAGCCGACCGCCTGCACCGTGAGCCGCGACGGGTGGACCAGCACCTCGCTCAGGTCGGCGCCGGCCTGCTCGGCGAGCACCTTGCTCTTGCCGGTGCCGAGGTCGATCGACGTGAGCGCCGCGGTGTCGCGGCCGCGGCTGTCCTGCAGGTAGAGCGTGCGACCGGTCGCGTCGAGGGTGATCGGGTGGGTGGTGATCTCGTCCTCGAGGTCGACGGTCGCGAGGACCCGGTGGTTCTTGGCGAGGAGGTCGACCAGCTCGTAGCCGCCCCCCGGCAGCGTCCGCGTGCCGAAGCGCGCGCGCAGCTCGCGGTCGGTGATCAGGCCGCCGAACTCGTCGTTGACCAGGATCCGCCTGAGCGCGCCGGTCTTGATGTCCACCCGGTAGAGGTCGTGGAACATCGGGTTCCTGTTGTTGAGGCCGATCAGGATCTCGCCCGGGTGCTTCGGGCTCACCTCGACGATCTGCGCCTTGGGGCGCAGCGGCTTGCCGTCGGGGCCGGTGAGGGGCTTGCCGTCCGGGCCCGGGATCTCGTCGAAGGGCGTCAGCACCTTCACCGCGCCGCTCGCGCCGAGCACGACGAACGCCTTGTCGTTCTCGTCGCCGTTCTGGTCCTGCAGGTAGAGGATGTGCTTGTTCGTGTAGGCCCAGAAGTACTGGGTCACGCCGCGTCCCCGGTCGTGGGTGACCGCCTTGGCCTCGTCGAGCTTGCCGACCGGCGCGACCCACACGTTGAGCACGCCGTCCTCGGCGGCCACGTACGCGAGCGACTTGCCGTCGGGGCTGAGCTGCGGGAACGCGCGGTCGGGGTTGCCGAACAGGACCTCGCGCGGAATGAGCGGGGTGACGGCGGGCGCGGGCTTGGCCGCGGACGCCGCCGCGGGCTCCGCGGGCGCGGGGCCTGGCGCGGGGCGAGCACAGGACGCGGCGAGCGCGGCGACGATGCCGAGTGCGAACGTGATCCGCTTCACATTCCCCTCCGTTCCAGCCAAGTCGTGGTACGCGATCCGGGCGGCCGACCCCCGAAGCTAGCCGATGGATCGTGGTTGCGCGATCCGAGCGCCGCGTCTCGAAGCCGCCCCCCCATGAGCCCAGCCGAGCGGCCGCCGCTTCACGAGTCCGAGGCACCGGATTCGACGGCGGGGCTGGCCGGGTTCATTCGATCGGCCGAGCGCCGCACCACCGCCGAGGCGCTCGCAACGGATCGCGACGCGGTCTCCCTCGATGCGTTGCTCGGCGGTGCCGCCGCGTTCGCCAGCCAGCTCACGGACGCGATGCGGGGCGAGAACCGCGTCCACGAGCGCATCGCGTGCCAGGCCGGTTGCGGGTGGTGCTGCCACGTGCAGGTCGTGGTGAGCGCGGCCGAGGCGATCCACGTCGCGGATTTCCTCCGGCGAACCCGGGCGCCCGACGAGCTCGCCGAGGTCCGCGAACGGCTCGCTCGGCTCGACGAGCGCACCCGGGGCTTAAGCCGCGAGGAGCGCGCCGACACCCGCCTGCCGTGCGCGCTGATGGTCGACTTCTCGTGCTCGGTGCACCCGGCGCGGCCGTTGCGGTGCCGGAGCTGGAACTCGCTCGACGTGGAGCGCTGCAAGGCCGAGCTCGCCGAGCCACGCGGGAGCCACCTGGAGATCGAGAGCGTGCAGTGGGAGGTCACGCGCGCGGTGGCGGCGGGCCTCGCCGACGGCATCGTCGATCACGGGCTCGACGGCGCCCGGCTCGAGCTGACCGCCGCGGTGCGGATCGCGCTCGAGACGCCCGACGCCGAGGCGCGCTGGCTCCGCGGCGAGCCGGTCTTCGCGGCCGCCGCCGTCGCGTGACCGTGGAGGGTCGTCGCTTCGTCGACGACCCCAGGGTCGAGAGGGCGCGCCTCCGACGCGCCGGCTGCGGCGATCCACGCTCGTTCACGCGGCCGTCACAGGGGCATGATGGAGTCCCGGAACGAACCGGGGCGACGCTCGCCGCGAGCGGACGAGGAGACATGAAGCTTCGCGATCGCATCGGAAAGATGCAGCGCTCGGCCGAGCGGTTGCTCGTGATCGTTTCGCTGGCCGTACTCACCGTGGCGGCGGCTGGGTGTGATGGCGGCTCGCCGCGCTGCCAGTCGGCCGCCGACTGCGCGGGCGAGAACGTGTGCGCGAGCGGCAAGTGCGCCGCGCCGCGGATGCCGGTGGTGCGGGACTTCGCGACCTCGCGTCCCACCGCCGACGGCGTCGACGAGAACATCCTCGTCAACGGCCGGCTGATCCGGCCGGTCGCGCCGTCGATCCGCCTCGGCACCTTCGCCACCCGCCTCGCGCTCCACCCCGGCGGCCGCTACGCCGCCGTGAACGAGAACGGCTTCGGCACCATCCGCACGCCCGAGGACCACGGCGACAAGGAGGAGCGACTCCGCATCGTCGACCTCGACGCGATGAAGGTGGTGCAGGAGGTCGGCATGCAGCGCCGCTCGATGCACCTCGGGCTGCGCTGGAACGCCGCCGGCTCGTTGCTCTACGTGGCGGGCGGCTACGACCGCACCATCCAGCGCTACCGCTTCGGGGACGACGGGCGGGTGACCTTCGAGCGGCTGTGGGAGCTGCACGACTGCTACACGACCGACATCGTGCTCTCGCCCGACGAGAAGCGCCTCTACACGAGCTGCTTCCAGCAGTCGAAGGTGGCGCGGCTGGACATCGAGAGCGGCGCCCAGCTCGACATCGAGGCCGGCCACGAGCCCTACACGCTGGCGCTCACGCCCGACGGCAAGCGGCTCTTCGCCGCCAACATCTCCACCGTGCCCCAGCCCGCCAACGGCGACACCGTGACCGCCCTCGACGTCGAGCGCGGCACCACCATCGGCGCCATCCACGTCGGCCTCGCGCCCGAGGGGATGGTGCTCGCACCCAACGGCCGCAGCCTCTACGTGGCCTGCAACAAGACCGACGAGGTCATCGAGATCGACGCCGTGACGCTGGCGGTGAAGCGGCGCATCTCGCTGCTCGGCGACGCCGGCGCGCTCAAGGGCATCTACCCCACGCTCATGACGCTCGCGCCGGATGCCAAGACGCTCTACGTCGCGGGCGCCGGCGAGAACCTGGTCGCGGTGGTCGACCTCGCCACCGGTACGGTGCGCGGCTCGATCCCCACCGAGTGGTACCCCACCGACGTCGCGCTCTCGAGCGACGCCAAGATGCTCTACGTGCTGAACGGCAAGGGCCGCGGCGACGGGCCTCGCAACGACGACGTCGGCCCGAACGGCCTGACGCGGAACGACCCCGTGGGCCGCCAGCTCTTCGCCTCGCTGCTCGAGGCGCCCGTTCCCAACGACGAGCGCCTCGCCGAGCTCTCCGCGATCGTCGCCGAGAACAACGACCGCCAATCGCGCTACTTCGACCTGTCGGGCGGCAACGACACCGCGCTGCCGAGCCCCGACGCCGCCGGCCGCTCACCGATCCGCCACGTCTTCTTCATCATCAAGGAGAACTTCTCCTACGACTCGGCGTACGGCGACCTCGGCAAGGGAGACGGCGAGCCGAGCTACACGCTGTGGGGCGAGGACGTGATCCCCAACCAGCGCAAGCTCGCGCGGGCGTTCACGCTCTTCGACAACTTCTACTGCGACGCCGAGAGCTCGATCGACGGCCACCAGTGGGCGGCGGCGGGGATCGAGCCGGACTGGGTCGAGAAGGTCTGGATCCTGGGATACGCGGGCTTCGGCTTCCCGGACCCGGCGGTGAGCCTCACCCCCGGCACGATCCCCGAGTCGCGGTTCTTCATGCCGCACCTGATCGAGCAGGGCATCCACGCCTACGGCTTCGGCGGCGCCGAGAACTTCGGGCTCGGGCTGCTCGACCGCTACCGCTCCAACATCCTGCTCGAGTACCCGTTCCTGCTCGACGCCAAGTACAAGGACCGCGACCGCGCGCTGCTCTTCCAGGGGGAGTTCGGGGCGAGCGTCGCGAACGGCACGGTGCCGGCCTTCTCCTGGATCTTCCTGCCCAACAACCACGCCTTCGGGCTCTCGGTGGGCCAGCTCATCCCCGAGTCGTGGGTGGCCGACAACGACGACGCGGTCGGCATCGTGCTCGACACCATCGCCCACAGCCCGGTGTGGGAGAGCTCGCTCGTCTTCATCGTCGAGGACGACTCGCAGAGCGGCTACGACCACGTCGAGAAGCACCGCTGCCCGACGGTCGCGATCGGCCCGTGGGTGAAGCGGAACTACACCTCGAGCGTCCAGTACTCGATGCCCAACATCCACAAGACCATCGAGCTGATCCTGGGCTCGGCGCCCATGCACCGCTGGGACGCGAAAGCGACCGGCATGTACGACGTGTTCACCGCGCGGCCCGACACCACGCCGTTCACCCGCGAGGTGCGGCGCTTCCCGGACGTGGTCTACCCCGGCCCCGAGAACGAGCTCACCGCGCTCTCGTCGCGCCTCGACTGGACGGACATCGACAAGAACCCAGAGGCCGCCGAGCTCTACTGGCGCTACCGCAAGGGCACGCCGCCGCCGGCGGTGCCGAACGTGGTCCGCGCCCGCCCCGACGAGGACGACGGCGACGATTAGCCGTGCGTCTCGCCGTCGGCCTCCAGGCGCGCGCGGATCACCACCAACGCGATCCCGACCGCGCGAGACAGGTCCCGCACCGACCGATCCCGGGAAGTGGCCGCATCGTCCATGCGGGGTTCATGTCAGGCCCGTATGAAGGATCGGTGCAGATCCACCAACCGGCCTGGAGGGCGCGGCTCCGTCGCGCCGCGATCGAGCGCCCCGGCCCGCCGGAGGCGGGC
>CAYMQR010000303.1:0-6508 GCA_964392195.1 uncultured bacterium
CCTCGAGATCAACAATACGAAATCGACCGCGCCGGGGGTCACGGCCACGGGTGTGGAGCTCGGCAATAAGCAGGGCAAGACCGTGATCGTGGTGAACGACGGGGTGGGCTTTTACACCTCGCGCATCCTCGGCCCGTACATGAACGAGGCGGCGTACCTCCTGGCCGAGGGCGTGGCGGTCGAGGCGATGGACCAGGCGCTGGTGAAGTGGGGCTTCCCGGTCGGCCCGATCACGTTGCTCGACGAGGTCGGCATCGACGTCGCGGAGAAGGTCGGCCACATCGTCCACGACGCGTTCGGCGATCGCATGAAGCCGCCGCCGGGGATCGAGAAGCTGGTCGCCGACAAGCGCTACGGCCGCAAGAACAAGCGCGGCTTCTACGTCTACGACGGCGCCAAGAAGGGCAAGAAGGAAGTCGACACCGCCGTCTACGCGCTGCTCGGCGTGACGCCCGGCAAGGTGATCGCGGCGGGCGAGATCGCCGAGCGCTGCGCCCTGCAGCTGATCAACGAGGCGGCGCTGTGTTTCCAGGAAGGCATCCTGCGCAGCGCCCGCGACGGTGACGTGGGCGCGATCTTCGGGCTCGGCTTCCCGCCGTTTCGCGGTGGTCCGTTCCGCTACATCGACGCAGTCGGCGTGGGCGAGGTGGTGAAGAAGCTCGAGCGGCTCCGCGACCAGCAGGGCCCGCGCTTCGCGCCGGCCGAGCTGCTCGTCGAGATGGCGAAGGAAGGCCGCACCTTCCACGGCGAGAACAAGGTCGAGCCGCCCAGGAGCGGCGGCGCCGAGAAGTCCGCGAAGAAGTCCAAAAAGAGCGCGTAGGGGCGGGCGCGAGCCCGCCCGCGGATCGGGATCGAGCGGCTGGAGCGCGGCCGCTTCGTCGGCCGCCAGGGTTCTCACCGGGGCTACGTCCGGCCGTCGCCTATCGCCCCGCGAGAAATCGGGCGAGCTGACGCTCGCCCCTACGATCGTGTGGTCGGCGCCACGATCTAGGGGCGGCCGCGCGAGGCCGCGCGCGGCGAGGGCCCGACCGCTGCGACCGTGGCCGTCTCGATCGGCCGTAGCCGGCGCGGTACCGCGCGGCAGTCCTCCGTTACCGCTCGCGCCGCATCATCGCCATCGTGAGTGATCTCACGCACGAAATCCGCGCGCGGTCGGGCATTCGGCTTGCTCCGCACCCACCGGCGAGGGATCCGCGGCGCCTGGGTGCCGCAAATTCGAGGAAAGTCGCTCGACGATGTACCGCTCGCTGGGATCGACGGCGTGGCCGGGTGATCAACGCAATGCGGATTCGTCCACCGGCGAGCGACGGACCGGCGAGGGGCTAGCCGTGAGGATCGCGAGACGAGGACGAGGTCGGCGCTGGATCACGAGCAGCCTCCTGTGCTCGACGTGGGCCCTGGTGGCACCGGGCACTTCGCCCGCCGGGGCGGCGCAGGTGAGTGCCTTCACCTCGCTCCCCGGTGACGCCGCGATCACCTTCGCGGCGAACACCCAGAGCGCGCCGGCGCTGGCTCGCGCGTCGAACGGCACCGCGCTCGTCGCATGGTCGGACTGGCGTGCCAGCCTCGTCGGCTCGGAGTACGAGACCTCGCGTGACGTCTACGCCGCCCGTCTCGACGCGGCCGGGAATCCGCTGGAGGCGGCGTCGTTCGCCGTCGCCGCCGGTCCTGGCGCCCAGGAGAACCCCAAGGTCGCCTGGAACGGCACCCACTGGCTCGTGGTGTTCGAGAGCACCGGCGTCTCCGGCACTGGCTACTACTACGAGAAGTCGCTCAAGGCGGTGCGGGTCGCGGCGAACGGCACGGTCGTCGACACCACGCCGATCGACATCCCGGGCGTGAGCCCGATCCCGTACGCGTGGGCGCTCGCCTCGGACGGCGACCAGTGGGTGATCGCCATCCAGGGCACGTCGGTGAGCGGGGACGTGGTGGCGATGCGCATCTCGGCGGCGGGCGTGCTGCTCGACCCGCCCACCCGCCGGCTGGTCGCCGCGACGTATTACATGCGCTCCAACCTCAAGCTCGCCTACGCGAGCGGGGTCTTCGTGCTCACCTTCGACGACGCCTACGTGAACGGCGTCAACGACACCAAGGCGGTGCGCTTCGACTCGTCGCTCGCGCTCCTCGACGGTGCGCCGCTCGCGCTCCTCGACCGGCCGCTCGCCGACCTGACCTCGAACGGCACCGAGCTCTACGCGGTGTGGAACCAGCAGCGCCCCGACTTCTCGATGGCCGTGACCGGCTCGCGGGTCAGCGCCGCGGGCCAGCGCCTCGACGGCGCGGGTGACGACCTCTCGGGCGCCAACCCGGCGCAGGGCTCGACGCCGATCGTGGCCGCGTGGGACGGCGTGAACTGGCGAGCGCTGTGGCCCGCGGCGGGCGGCGCGCGGGTGGCGCGGGTGAGCGCCGCCGGGGCGGTGCTCGACCCCGGTGGCGTGCTGCTGGCGGGCGCCACCACCGGCCCCGTGGCCGGCACCGGTGACGGCGGCGTCCACGTGGCGTTCACCACCACCAACGGGTCGACCAACGACGTCGTCGCGGCTCGCATCAGCGGCGCCAACACGCTGGGCATGGCCAATCCGCTCTCGATCGGCATGCCCCAGCAGACCGACGCCGAGCTCGCGACCAGCGGCGCGGGCTCGATGCTGGCGTTCCGCAGCGCGACCGCGTCCACGGCGCGGGTGCTGGCGATGCCGCTCGACGGTACCGGCCAGGCGCTCGCGCCCGAGCCGATCGTGCTGGACAGCGGCGCGTCCGTGAACGGCCCCGGCGCGCCCGCGGTGGCCTGGAACGGCAGCGTGTACCTGGTGGCGTGGGGCGCCGCGAACGGCGTCGTCGCGAAGCGCATCTCGCCAGCGGGCGTGGTGCTCGACGCGAGCCCGCGGCTGGTGCTGTCGCAAGGCTTCGGCCGGCCCGCGGTCGCCGCGGTCGGCGACGTCTTCCTGGTGGTGGGGCGACGGTTTGGCTTCACTCCGCAGTTCATCGATGCCATCGCCGCTCGAGTACGCGGCAGCGATGGCGTGCTCCTCGACGCGACGCCGATCTCGCCCGGTGGCGGCTACGTGTCACGCCCGCCAGCGGTGACGGCCATCGACGGCCGCTGGCTGGTCGCGTACCACTCGAACTTCAGTCACGACGACTCCGGCGCGAGCACCGGCGTCACCTTCGTCGGCGCCGATGGCAGCCTCGGCGCGAGCACCGGCGTCGAGATCTTCTCGACCGCGGGCGGGAACGGGATCTTCGAGATCGGCCTGGCCTCGAACGGCACCACGGCGCTGCTGGTGCAGTCGATGGAGCTCACCTCGGGGGTCGAGACCGACCTCCTCGCGCACACGATCTCGGCCACCGGTATGGTCGGTCCGCTCGTCAACCTCACGCCGTGGGTCGGGAACCAGTACCGCCCGCGGGTGTCGTGGGACGGCACCGACTTCGTGGTCGTGTACCAAGACCAGAAGAACCGCCTCACCGACCTCGCCTTGGATCAGATCGACGCGCGCAGCGACCTGTTCGGGATACGGGTCGCGCTGGACGGCACGCCGGTCGATCCCCAGGGCTTCCTGATCAGCGCCCTCGACGGCGCCGAAGCCCACCCGACGGTGGCGTCGAGCGCCGGGGTCAGCGTGTTCGCCGCGTCGCAGATGCTGAACGACGCGGTCCACGCCAACTACCGGATCGTCACCGAGGCGCGCAGCGCGGCCAGCAACCGCTGGCCGGTGGCCGTCGCGGCCGCCACGCCGGCGCAGGGCGACTCGCCGCTCACGGTGAGCCTGAGCTCGAACGGCTCGCTCGATCCCGAGGGAGGCGCGGTGTCGCGGCTGTGGGACTTCGGCGACGGTGAGAGCTCGACCCTCGCGAACCCGACGCACGCGTTCACCGCGGCGAAGCCGTACCTGGTGACCTTGACGGTCACCGATGGCGGCGGCCGCAGCGCGACGCAGGCGATCCGGGTCAACGTCACCGCGCCCAATCAGGCGCCCATCGCGAAGGCCGTGGCCTCGCCGCCGAGCGGGCCGGCGCCGCTCGACGTGACGCTGGACGCGACCGCCTCCTACGACCCGGACGGCGCGATCGGCAACGTGACTTGGACGTTTCACGACGGCAGCCAGACCTATGGCCCGATCGGCTACTACACCTACACGCAGAACGGCAGCTACCCGGTGACGCTCACGGTCTTCGACGCGCGCGGAGCCTCCGACACCGATACCGTCACGGTGGCGGTCGGGGGCGCGGCCAATCAGGAGCCGGTCGCCGTCGCCGCGGCCACGCCCACCACCGGCAACGCGCCGCTCGCGGTGTCGTTCAGTGCCGCGGGCTCGAGCGACGCCGACGGCACGATCGTCACCTACCGCTGGGACTTCGGAGACGGCGGGATCTCGAACGGCGCGAACGCGAGCCACACCTACACCGTGAGCGGGAACTACACCGCCACGCTCACGGTCACGGACGACCGCGGCGCCAGCGACACCGACACCGTGCTGGTCCGTGTCCGGGCCACGGCGTGCCAGCCGGCGACGATCGGGGGGCCGGTCACGTTCGACGTGGCGACGCTCGCGATCCCGCTCATCGGCCTGCTGCCGGCCATGTCGCGGCGCTCGCGGCGGCGGTAGAGGCGGGGCCGTGAGGCCGCCCGCGGCTCGGGATCGAGCGGCTGGAGCGCGGCCGCTCCGCCGGCCGCCAGAGTTCACCGGGGCTGCGTCCGCTCGTGGCCTATCGCCCCGCGAGAAATCGGGCGAGCTGACGCTCGCCCCTACACACTCCCGTCGTCGTTTCCGCGGGAAATCGGGCCGCCCCGCGTGACATCGTTCGAACTGCGCGGCGGGTGGGAGGGTAGGGGCGGGCGGCCGTGAGGCCGCCCGCGGAGCGGGATCGATCGGCTCACGCGTGTCCGTCTCGACCGGCGGCCCCGCGTTCGCCGCCCCGCGGACGCCGTCGGGAGATCCTCAGCGCTCGAGCCGCGCCGCGCCGGTGAGGGCGGCCGCGCCGATCGCGAGCATGCGCAGGTCGCCGAACGGGCTCCCCGCGACGCGGTTGTTGACCATCGCCACGGCGAGCTGGCGCTTGGGGTCGGTCCACGCTCCCGAGCCGCCGAAGCCGAAGTGGCCGAACGCCTGGCGCGGCGTGCCGCGCCCGGTGAAGGCGCGGTGGTAGCCGAGGCGCCAGTGCATCGGCACCGGCACCACGCGGTCGACACGCCGGCTCTGCACCTGGGTGGCGCGCGCGATCGTGGTGGGGCCGAGGATCGGCACGCCGTCGAGGGTGCCGCCGGCGCCGAGCGCGGCGTAGAGCCGCGCCAGATCGCGCGCGGTGAAGAGCCCGTTGGCGGCGGGGATCGAGGGCGCCAGCACCTCGGGATGCCAGAACGTGCGCATCACGCCGCGCGGCAAGAGCGCGTCGGCGAGGTACGCCGGGTCGAACGGGATGCGCAGGCTGCGGCACATCTTCTGGATCGCCTTGGCGTAGGGACGCGCGGTGCCGTAGTGGTCGTCGAGCCCGAGCGGCGGCACCTTGAGGCGCGCGGCGCGCGCACGCGCCGCCTCGGGCGCGCCGATCCAGAAGCCCTCGAGGCCGAGCGGCTCCGCGAGCTCGCTGCGGATCAGCTCGGCGAACGGCCGATCGGTCACACGCTGCGCGATCTCGCCGATCAGCCAGCCGAAGGTGAGGCCGTGGTAGGCGTTCTGGCTTCCCGGAACGTACGACGGCTCGGCGGCGGCGAGCGCCTCCACCATGTGGGGCCAGTCGAGCATGCGGTCGCCGTGGTCGACCATGCGGCGGATGTGGTGGAGCCCGGCCTCGTGGCAGAGGAGCTGGCGCACCGTGATCGCCGCCTTGCGCGCCTGCCCGAACTCCGGCCAGTACTTCGAGACCGGGTCGTCGTAGTCGAGCAGTCCGCGGTCCACCAGCACGTGCAGGAGCGTCGCGGTGACGCCCTTGGTGGTCGAGAACGACATCGCCGTGGTGTCGCGCTCCCACGGCGTGCCCGCGTCGTCGCGGGTGCCGGCCCAGGCGTCGACCACCGGCCGCCCGCGGTGATAAACGCAGATGGCCATGCCGCCGCCGTGGAGGCGGACCTGCCGCTCCAGCACGCGCGCGATGCGCTCGAACGCGGGATGGACCTCGCCGTGGACCGTGGCCGCCATGATCGCCGCTCCGCCTCCGGGCTCGGCGTGTCGCGCCGGTTCGGCCAGCGCGGCCCGAGCCGGACGGGATCCTATACGATGCTCGTCGTGACCACGCGCGCTCGCGCCGCGCGCCGACCACCTCGCCGCTCACGGTGAGCGCCATCGATCCGCACCTGAGCGAGCTCGGCCACCAGGTGTGCGCCGAGGCGTACCTCGACGCGTTCGTGGCGAGCGGCCTCGATCGGCGGCTGGTGGCGTGCGCTCACGGATGAATCGGGGCACGAGAGAGGATCGCCATGGTGCGCTCGGCCACGTCCACCACCGCGCCGTACATCCTGCACGCGGCCAAGGGCGGCGGCTCGATGATCGTCGAGTGCGCGCTCGAGCTG
>CAYMQR010000304.1:0-2394 GCA_964392195.1 uncultured bacterium
AACCCGGGCTCGGTGTTGGCGGTGTTGTAGCCGAGGATGACGTTTCCCTTGCCGTTCACGGTCGAGGTCGAACCCGTGCCGTTCTGCACGAGGACGTTGCCCCCCTGGATGATCAGGGCGTCGCAGCCCGACACCACGAAGTTGTTGCCGACCACGCTGCCCTGGCAGACGGCGCTGGCCGGAGAGGCGATCACCAGCGACGAGCAGACGAGCGCGATCCGATTCCACGTAAAAAGTTTCACGGAGGTCTCCCCCTGATTACCGGGCCGGGGGAAGTCCCGCTCCGGTCTCGGAGGGACGATACGTTCCGCTCGGCGAGCTCCGCAACGCCGGCAGCGGGGGACGAGCCCCCGCCTCACGATCGCGGCTCCGAAGCGCAGCGCAGGTCGCGCCGATGGGCGGGTCGTCATCGGGAAGAGCCGGTCCGAGGGGCAGCACACCAGCCACCGCCACCGCTTCACGGACACGCTCGTGGCGCGCGACGGCGCTCGGTCGTGCATGGCGTCCGCGGGTCACGAGCAGCCCGCCGCGAAGCCTCGAGCGTTCCGCCGCAGGACACCTCGGCGTCCGGCGTTACCCCGCGGCCGCGCGCGCGGGGCGGCCGTTGCTTCCCGCGGGAAACCGCGACCGTCCAGCGCCCGCCGCTCGGGGCCGCCCGCGCCCGGCTGTGCGCTCGATCCGCGTCGATTTTCCTCGACGTGGCGAGCGCTTGACCGCCGGCCTCGGCCGAAGGCCGGTGCGCGCGCGAGACCCGGCGCCGCGGCACGGTTCTTGAGGGTCGATCGCCCGTTGGGATGCCTGCGGATCTCGGGGTCGCCGCTACGGCGCCGCGACGGCCGGCGGCACCCAGGGTCGGTTCGTGTTCCGGGCATGGGCGGCTTCGCCGCGGCTCGCCGAGGTCCACGCCTTCGAGCGCCTCGGGCGCCACGTGCTCTTCGACGTGGCCTCGATGGCGTTCTGGGAGGTGAGCCCGATCGTCCACGACGTGGTGCGCGCGCTGGCCGAGGACGGGGACCGCGATCTGCGCGGCCTCGCCGGTCGCTACCGCCGCCGCGACCTCGCCGTGGCGCTCGCGCGGCTCCGCCAAGCGGGGCTGCTCGACGGCCCCAGCCCGCGGCCGTCGCGCCGCTCGCCCCCGGCGCCGACGCCGCCGGTCCGGACCCTCGAGCTCATGGTCACCCACGGCTGCAACCTGCGCTGCCGCTACTGCTACGGCGCGGACCCGCGGCCCGGGTGGGAGAGCGCGCCGCACCTCTTCGGCTCGCGGGCGAGCGCCATGCCATGGGAGGTGGCCCGCGCGGGCGTCGACTTCCTGCTCGCCGCATCGGGTCGCCACCGCGATCTCGGCCTGGTGTTCTTCGGCGGTGAGCCGCTCCTCGAGCTGGCGCTGATCCGCCGCGTGACCGAATACGTGCGCGAGCGCGAGACCGCGACCGCCAAACGGGTCCAGCTCTCGCTCTCGACCAACGGCACGCTGCTGGATGCGGAGGCGGTCGATTTCCTCGTCGCGAACCGGGTCGGCTGTCAGGTCTCGATCGACGGCCCCGCGGCGGTGCAGGACACGAACCGCGCGAGCGCGGACGGCCGCGGCAGCTACGCGACGCTGCTCCCGGGAGTGCGCCGTCTGATCGCCGCGCGGCCGGGGCGAGTGCCGGCGCGGGTCACGGTGGCGAGCGGGCCGGTCGACGTCCCCGCGATCGTCGACCACTTGCTCGGGCTCGGCTTCGGCTCGGTCCACGTCGAGCCTGCGCTCGGTGGCTGCGGCGCGGCGAGCCTCGGCGAGGCTGAGATCGCGGGGCTCGAGCGCCAGACCGAGCGCGTGGCCGAGAAGCTGATCGGCTCGGTGTTCGGCGACCGCGTCTTCGACTTCACCAACCTGGTGCGCTTCGTGCGTTCCACCCGCGTGGTCGAGGAGCGGCTCCACCACCACTGCGGTGCCGGTCGCGGCTACCTGGCGCTCTCCCGGGACGGCGCCTTCTACCCGTGCCACCGCTTCGTCGGGATGGACGAGTACCGGCTCGGCGATCTCGCGCACGGCCTCGCCGAGTCGCCGCGCCGCCGCTTCACCGAGCTCACCGTCGAGGCGCGGCCCGGCTGCAGCGCCTGCTGGGCCCGCCACCTGTGCGGCGGCGGGTGCTGGAAGCACGCGGTGGACGCGACCGGCGGGCTCGAGCGGCCCGACGAGCGCGCGAGTTGCAGGCTGATCCGTCACCAGATCGAGTGCGCGATGAGCATCAACGCGGCGCTCGCGGTCGACGACCACGCGATCCTCGGCTCGGCGGCGAGGGCGTAGAGAGGAGCGGCCATGCGCAGGCGGCGGTTTCTCGGCTGGCTGGCGAGGATCACGGGTGGCTGGCTCGCGTTCGGCCTCGCGCCCTCGGTGCCGGTGCTGGC
>CAYMQR010000304.1:2494-6506 GCA_964392195.1 uncultured bacterium
GGATCACGGGTGGCTGGCTCGCGTTCGGCCTCGCGCCCTCGGTGCCGGTGCTGGCGCGGGTCAACACCACGCGGCTCGGCGGGTCGGCGCCGCAGTCGTGCGGGGTGGACCTGTGCACGACCCAGGACGGCTGCACCACCGGCGATACGCCGAGCGTATGCACGACCCAGGACGTGTGCGATTCCGACACGTCGGGCGACTGCACCGGCGATCGCTGCGACGCCGACTTGTCCGGCACCTGCACCGACGACGGCGGCCCGGCGTGCTCGGACGACGGCACCTACGCGTGCCCGACCGATCGCAGCGGAGTGTGCGTGTCGGACACCTCCGCGAGCTGTGAGGCCGACGGTTGTGTGGCGGACAAGTCGGGCGAGTGCGGCGCGGATCACTGCGTCAGTGACAAGTCGCTCGGGTGCTCCGGCGACCGCTGCGTCGCCGACACCTCGGGCACCTGCACCGGCGACGGCGGGCCGGCGTGCTCGAGCGACGCCTCCGACTCCTGCCTCACCGACACCACCGGCGCGTGCGTCTCGGACTCGTCCGGTGGTTGCACCACCGACGCCTGCAAAGCCGACCACTCGGGGGCCTGCGAGGCGGACGCGTGCGCCTCGGATTCGTCGTCCGCGTGCCACGCGGACCTGTGCCTGGGCGATTCGTCGGGCGCCTGCACCGCCGACGAGTGCGTCAGCGATGGCTCGGGGGAGTGCGAGAGCGACCGCTGCGCGGCGGACGTGTCGGGGCCGTGCACCGGCGACGCCTGCGAGAGCGACTCGGGCGGCCTGTGTCCGCTCGATCGCTGCGTGAGCGACGCCTCCGGCCCGTGCAGCGTCGCGGACGTGTGCGTCTCCGACGCCTCGGGCGCCTGCGCCTCCGACCTGTGCCGCGACGACCAGAGCGTCGCCGAGTGCGCGACGAACGACACCTGCGCCCTCGACCTGGCGCGCGCGCTCGACCCGGCCACGCCGCGCGTGACGCGGACGAGCCTCAACCGCGCGCTGCGCTGGCTCTACCGCGTCGCGGCGGTGGTGGGCGCGCTGTCGCTGGCGAGCGCGGGTGAGAGCGCGGCGGCGGTCGCGATCGACGCCACCGACGCGGTCTTCGCGCCGCCGGCCACGTTCGCCACCGCCCAGCCGGTCGCCGTCACGAACCCGGTCGGGCCGTTCCTGCGCGACTGCGACGGCGACGCGGTGCTCGAGGCGGACACCAACGGCGACGGCTCGTGCTGGAACGACCCCGAGCTGCGCGACGACGATGGCGACGGCACGCGCGCGTGGCCGGACGGCACGCCGTTCAGCGGCAGCTTCCGCTTCACCTGTTTTCACGTGCCCGACGACGTGGCGATCGTCGCCACCGGTGCGCTCGACGTGAAGGCCTCCGAGGAGGTCGCGGTGTTCGGCGCGGTCCGGCTCGCGAGCGGCGCCTCGGTCGCCTCACCGAAGGCGATCGACGGCCGCACCAGCGCGTGGCTCTCCGAGAGCGGCGCGGCGATCACCCTCTCCACCGCGGCGGTTGGCGACGTCGTGGAGGCGCCGGTTTCCCCCGCTGCGGAGCGCGCGCAGGAGGTGCCGCCGGTCGCGTTCACGAGCCGCTGTGACGTGGCGCTCGATCCGCCGGCGCCGCCGGCGATGCAGCGCCTCTGCGGCGCGGTCTCCCTCACCGGCACCGGCATCACGCCGGGCTCGGTCCTCAAGGTGTTCGTCGCCACGGCGCAGGGCCCGCGCGACGTCGTCGCCGCCGGCATCGCGCCGACGTCCACCACGTTCACGACGTGGAACGGCCAGCTCCCGTGTCCGTGGGAGGCGCCGCACGGCTACCTGCTCGGGCAGGGGTTCGTCGGCCTCATGCTGGTGCAGACCGACCTCGGTTATCGCGCCAGCAACGTGGTCGGCATCCCGCTGATCGGGGATCCCGCGCACGGCGCGCCGAGCCTGCTCGGGGTGGGCGGCGCGGCGATCTCCGCCACGAGCTGGCAGCCCGCGATCGGTCTGGCGAACGTCGAGAAGGTCCTCGTCAACGACGGCACCACGAGCTACCGGATCGACGGCGAGGGCTTCGACACGCCGCTCGTGAACGTCTTCAGCGCGTCCGGGAACTGTGGTCCGCTGACCCCCGACGCGTGGACCCCGAGCACGCTCGACCTGCGGATCCCGCCGAGCTGCCCGACCGGGCCGGGCTCTCTCCAGGTGGTCAACGCGACGGGCGCCTTTCGTGCGTCGAACGCGGTGTCGGCGCCGCTCGGCGCGGCGGTGAGCGTGACGTCGGTGACCGTCGACGGCGCAACGGTGACCGTCACGGGCAGCGGGTTCAGCGCGCTCACGGTGATCAACTTCTTCGCGACGGCCACCGCGAGCGGCGCGGTCGAGAACTTCGGCGGGCTGGGGCCCGGGGGCGCCGCGGTGCTGCCGCTCACGCTCGCAAGCGCGAGCCAGTTCAGCTTCACGCGACCGGGCGGTGCCGCCGCCGGCGCGGCGTTCGTGGAGGCGATCAACCCGCCCTTCATCCCGTTCGCGAGCTCGGGGAACGATCCCGACGGCGCGTTCACGTTGCCTTGACCGGACGCGTCTAGAGCCGGCCGACCGCGCTGCGCGCCAGAGACAGGATCGCGTCCTTGGTCTGGGTGCCGCTCAGACCGAGCACCACGAGGCCCTTGCGGACCACGATCGCGCCGCCCTGCACCTTCTCGAAGTCGCGATAGAGGGCCTCGTCGCCGAGCCCGGTGACGGCGGTGGGGGCGGCGCCCGAGCCGAAGGCGTCGTCGCGCAGCTCGCGGTACGCACCGGCGGCGCGCGAAGGATCGGTGGTGGGAGGCTCGAGGCTGAGCTCGATCGCCACTTCGCCGCCGCTCACCCACACGCAGTGATCGCCGCCGTTGGCGTCGCTGCCCGACTGGTGGGGGTCGACGGTCACCGCGTGGCCGACCGCCTTCGCGACCTCGTCCGAGGTGAGGAGCGCGCAGGCGGGCTTGGCGGCGGCCGGCGCCGCGCTCGCGCCGAGCGCCGCGACGCACGCCGCGAGCGTCAGCGCGCGTCGAACCGAGCGAGGAGGCGTCATGAGTGCGATCTCCCGACGAACGGCGCTGGCGGCCCCGTGACGTTAGGACGGTCCCGCCGGCGCCGCAACCGCGCCACCCCCGAGGTCGCCCTTGTGGCGTGGCGGCGGCGCGATGTGGATGATGGGAGCTTCCCCCGCGCGACCGGCGCGGGCAGGGGAGGGGGCCATGGTGGTGCGCGGTTCACGCTTGGTCGGTCTCGGCTTGCTGCTCGTCGTCGCCGCGGGGTGTGACAGCACCATCCGCGTCGACAGCCTTCTCGACGAGAGCACCACGAGCGCCGCCAACGGCACCTGCACGCTGCGCGAGGCGCTGATCGCGGCCAACACCGACGTGGCCGTCGACGGCTGCGTCGCGGGCCAGGCCGGGGCGGACGTGATCGCGATCCCGGCGGGCACGATCGCGCTCACGCTCGTGGGCGCCACGGACGACAGCGGCGATCTCGATCTGCTCCAGGACGTGAGCCTGGTCGGCGTCGGCGCGGAGGTCACCATCCTCGATGCGTCGGCAGTGGCCGATCGGGTGATCGAGGTGGCGGCGGGCGTGACCGCGCAGCTCACCGACCTCACCGTTCGCGGCGGCTCGCAGACCGGCGGCCTGGGTGTGCTGGTTACCGGGGGCGGCATCCAGAATGCCGGCACCCTGACGTTGACCCGCACCGCGGTCCGCGACAACGCGCTCCACACCGGCGAGGCGACTCTCTACAGCGGCACCGGCAACCACGCCGAGGGTGGCGGGATCTGGAGCTCGGGCACGCTCGCGCTGATCGGCACCGAGGTGAGCGGCAACCTCGCCGAAGGCGGGCCGGGCGGCGTCACCTGCCTGAGCCTGAGCTGCTACACGTTCCCGGGCGGGCAGGGGCGCGCTGGCGGTGTGTTCGCGAGCGGCGCGGTGACGATCACGGACAGCACCGTCGCGGGCAACACCGCGCGCGGCGGCGCGGGGCGCGCGGCCAGCCCGGGC
>CAYMQR010000305.1:0-6505 GCA_964392195.1 uncultured bacterium
CCCGCGCGCACGATCTCGGCGATGAACGCCGAGGTGTAGGTGACGAGCCCGATCACCAGCGTGACGAGCTCGGGCGAGACGCTCGCGCCGCCGGCGAAGTTGAAGCCCTCGAGCGCGGGGCGCGACAGCGCGAACCCGCCGGCGCCGAACGTCGGTACCGGGAAGTAGAAGCCGCGGTTGCACAGAAAGACGCCGGGAAGCGGTGCGAGCGCCTCGCGGGGTCTGGGCAGGAGCTCGGTGATCGCGCCGTACCAGAAGAAGAGCTGGAGCAGGAGCGGCACGTTGCGCAACGTCTCGACCCACACCGAGGCCAGGCGCGCCAGCAGCGCGTTGGGCGCGAGCCGCGCGATCCCCACCGCGACCAGCAGCAGCGTCGCGCCGATCAGCCCCAGCACCGCCACCTTCGCGGTGTTGGCGAGGCCGACCGCCAGCGCGCGGGCGTAGCTGTCGCTCGCGGCGTAGCGGATCGGGCTCTCGCCGATGTCGAAGGAGCTCTCGCGCGCCAGGAAGCCGAAGCCGCTCGCGATGCCGCGCTCGGCGAGGTTCGCCTGCGTCTGCCGCACCAGGAGCGCCGCCGCGCCCACCACCACGGCGAGCAGCACCACCTGCCCCACGATCGAGCGGACCCGCGCGTCGCCGAGGACGTGGATCCGAGGCGGCGTCCGCGCGGCGCTCACGGCGGCGGCCTCACAGCGCGGCGGCGACCTTGCTCAGCACCTTGCTCGGCCACACGTCGATCGGCTCGCCGTGGCCCGGGATGAGCCGCACCAGCCCGGGGCGCCGTGCCAGCAGCTCGAGGTGCGAGCGCAGCGCGGCGCGGTCGTCGACGAGGAACCAGCGCGCGAGCGGCGGCACCTTCGGTCCGCCAGTCGAGCCGAGCAGGCCGTAGATCCACCCGGCGAGACCCGGCAGCGGATCCTGGTTGAAGAAGACGTCGTTGAAGATCAGCGTGGCGCGCTCGTGCTCGGCGCCGCTCTTCGCGATCAGCACGCCCTCGCGGCTGCCGTCGAGGTGCACGGCCTCGAGGGCGGGGTCGTCGGGGAGCAGCTCGTAGCCGCCGTCGACCGGCACGCGCTCCTCGACGCGCTTGCGCGATTTGGGCGGGCACACCACCACCGCCCTGGGGTAGCGCTTCTTGTAGGCGGGAGCGTCGAGGCGGTGGTAGCCGCTCGGCACCACCACGAACGCCGGCTCACCCCACGACTCGAGCTGCGCCAGCGAGGTCGGCGCGAGCGCGATGGCGCTGTGCAGCACCAGCCGCCCGTCGCCGAGGCGCACCACCGTCATGGTGCGGCGCAGCGGCATCGGTACGCCGGGGATGTGGCCGCTCACCGTCCACAGGTTGTCCTCGAGTGTGCGGATCGCGCCGTGGGGGTGGATGGTCCAGTCGCGGTCGGGCGCCGCGTCGGGTGGGCGCTCGCGCTTCGCCTTGCTCATCGGATCACGACCTTGCGGGTGCCTTCGAGTCCGGTCAGCACCGCGCTCACGCTCCACAAGCTGCGCGCGGTGTCGTCGTCGAGCGCCTTCGCCGCGGGCGCCGCCTTCCTGCAGCGGATCCAGTAGAGCCCGGTGTGCTTCTCGCCCGCGGGGTCGGAGGCGAGGAAGATCGACGTGCGCGCCCCTTCGCTCGACGGGATCATGAAGATCGAGCCGAAATCCATCGCCCAGCTCGGCACCTCGCTGCGCGCGAAGTTGGAGCGGACCACGCCCGGGTGGCAGGTGTTCGCGGTCACGCCGGTGCCGACCAGCTTGTGCGACAGCTCGCGGGTGAAGAGCAGGTTCATGAGCTTGGTGTTGCAGTACTGGAGCCAGCCGTTCCAGAATCGCTCGCCCTGCAGGTTGTCGAAGCGCAGCCACGCGGCGCGGTGGCCCTCGGAGGCGACGTTCACGATCCGCGACGGCGTGCTCTTCCTGAGCGTGTCGAGGAGCAGCGTGGTGAGCAGGAAGGGTGCCAAGTGGTTGACCGCGAGCTGGGTCTCGATGCCGTCGGTGGTGAGCTGGCGGCGCTTGATGTAGCCGCCGGCGTTGTTGACCAGCACGTCGAGGCGGTCGTGGTGGCGGTGGAACTCGGCCGCCGCGGCGCGCACCGCCGACTGCGACGACAGGTCCGCGACGATCAGCTCGACGTTGCCGTTGCCCGAGAGCTGCTGGATCTCTTCGCGCGCCAGCTCGCCCTTGGTCTTGTCGCGGCACACCATGACGATGTGCGCGCCGAGCCTGGCGAGGCCGATCGCCGTCTCGCGGCCGATGCCGGCGTTCGCGCCCGTGATGAGGCAGACCTTGCCTTTCATGCGAATGGACCTCTCGGAGCAGGTGCGCGGCTGTGGTGCTCGCTCGTCGGAAGCGGGGTTGCGCGAACTATAGCCGCGCGCGCCGTCCCGCGCTCGCCGCGGTGAGCGCCACTCCCGCCGAGACCAGGCCGAGCCCGGCGAGCAGCCCGGCGCTCGGCCGCTCGCCGATCGCGAGCGCCGCCGCGAGGATCCCCACCACCGGCACCGCGAGCAGCACCAGCGAGGTCTCGCTCGCGGGCAGCCCGCGGTTGATCGTGACCACCGCCCAGAACGCGAAGCCGGTGGCGGCGAACCCGTTGTAGGCGAGCACCGCGAGCGAGGCCGGGCTCGCGCGCCACGGCGCGGCCGGCTCGAGGGTGAGCGCGAGCAGCGCGAGCACCACCGCGGCGAGCGACATCTGCCATGGCGCGAGCTCGAGCGGGGTCGCGTGCCAGCGGTGGCCGCGGACGTGGAGGATGGCGAGCGCCCAGGTGAAGGCGCTCGACATCAAGAGGCCGTTGCCGCGCAGCGCGGCGGCGCTCGACCAGTCGACCTCCCCCGGATGGAAGAGCACCGCGATGCCGCCGAGGCCGAGCGCCAGCCCGGCGGCACGGCGAGCGTCGATGCGCTCGCGCAGCAGCAGCGCGGCGCCCGGGACGACCCACAGCGGCGTCGTGAAGGCGAGCACCGACGAGCGGCCCGCGCCGAGCTCGCGGCGCCCGAGGTTCACGAGGGCGACCGTGATCGCCATGTGCAGCAGGCCCACGCTCGCCACCACCGGCCAGTCGCCTCGTGGCGGCGGTCGAAGCGCTCCGCGGCCGAGCTGGATCGCGATCAGCGTGGCGGCTCCCAGCGCCATGCGCAGCGCCGCGAAGCGAAACGGCGGGATCTCGCGCAGGCCGATCTTCATGATCGGCCAGTTCGCTCCCCACACCAGCACCACCACCGCGAGCAGCACGTAGAGGGCCCGGCGGGGAGGGGCGTTGGGTGGCCGAGCCGCGTGCGGCGCGTCCCGGATGGTGCGCGGAGTGGCCGATCCGCTACCATCCGGGTGCGAGCGGGCCGCCGCGCGGCCCGGCGCCTCGTCCGGTCCCCGCTCCCCGGCGTTCAAACCGTGTTCCCGCATCGACGGCTCCCCGGTTCGCGCGCGCTTCGCCAGGTGGCGCTGGTGGCGGTGGTCGCGCTCGCGTCGATGGGCGACACCTGCACCCTCCTCGACGTCCCCACGAAGTATCCGATCGTCCTCGCCCACGGCTTCGCGGGCTGGAGCGACGTCGACGGCTACACGTACTTCCACGACGTGAAGTCACACCTCGAGACCATCGGCTACACGGTGCTCACGCCGGCGGTCTCGCCGGTGAACTCGATCGAGGTGCGCGCGCAGCAGCTCAAGGACGCGATCGACGCCGCGTTCCCGGACGGCAAGGTCAACATCATCGCCCACAGCATGGGCGGGCTCGACGCGCGCTACCTGGTCTCCCACCTCGACATGGCCGAACGCGTGGCGTCGCTCACCACGATCGCCACCCCGCACCGCGGCTGCGCGGTCTCCGACGTGGCGGTGGGAGCGTTGCCGGGCGCGACCCAGGAGATCATCGACTTCATCCTGAACTTCTGGGGGCTCGACTGGGACGCGGTGCTCGAGACCACCACCGACTTCATGACCAACACGTTCAACCCCGACACGCCGGACATGCCGGGAGTCGCGTACTATTCGTACGGCGGCAACGGGCTCTTGCTGCTCAACCCGAAGCTCTGGCTCTCGTATCCGATCACGCTCCAGTACCAGGGCGTGAACGACGGCATGGTGGGCGTGTCGTCGGCCGAGTGGGGCACCTACCTCGGCACACTCAGCGCGGATCACTTCGACGAGGTCGGACAGCCGCCCGATCGGACCGAGTTCGACCACCTCGACTTTTACACGAACCTGGCCCGCTTCCTTCGCGACCAGGGGTTCTGAGCGCGCCTGGAGCGCGGCCGCTCCGTCGGCAGCCAGCGAACGATCGGTCGGGGTCGTCGACGAAGCGATGGGCCGATCGATTGGTTGGGGTCGTCGACGAAGCGACGACCCTCCAGGTCGATGTAAGCCGAGCCGGCGGCTCGACTTACATCGCTTCGGCGAGGACCTTGAGGGCTTCGGGGTCGCGGGTGCCGGCGAGCAGCGTGGTGACCGGGCTCTCCTTCCACGCCTGCAGCCGCTCCTTGATGCGCGCGGCGGGGCCAAGCAGCGCGATCTCGTCGGCGAGCTGGTCGGCCACCGCCGCCACCGCCTCCTCGCGCTTGCCGGCGAGGAAGAGCTCCTGGACCCGCTCCGCGGCCTCGCCGAAGCCGAGCCGCCCCACCCAGTTCATGTGGAAGTTCTGGCTCTTCGCTCCCATGCCGCCCAGGTAGAAGGCCAGGTACCACTTCATGTAGGTGAGCGCTTCCTGCAGGTCGTCCTTCATGACGATCGTGACCGGGCACGCCACGTCGAAGCCGGGGCGAAGGTTCGCCATGAGCTCCGGGTAGATCTTGCGGTACGGCGAGTAGAAGACCGGCAGCCAGCCGTTGCCGACCTCGCACGCCATCTCGACGTTCTTCGGCCCCTCGGCGCCGATGTAGATCGGGATCTCCTTGCGCAGCGGATGCACGATCAGCTTGAGCGGCTTGCCGAGCCCGGTGCCGCCCTGGAGCGGGAGCTGGTAGTGCTCGCCCTGGAAGGTGACGGGCTCCTCGCGGGCGAGGATCTTGCGCACCAGCGCCACGAACTCGCGGGTGCGTCCGATCGGCTTGGGGAACGGCTGGCCGTACCAGCCCTCCACCACCTGCGGACCGGAGACGCCGATGCCGAGGATCAGTCGCCCACCCGAGAGGTGGTCGATGGTGGCGGCGGTCATCGCCACGCACGCCGGCGTGCGCGCGGAGATGTGCATGATGCCGGTGGCGAGCTTGATCTTCTTGGTGCGCGCGCCGATCCAGCACAGCGGCGAGAACACGTCGGAGCCGTAGGCCTCGGCGGTCCACACCGAGTCGTACCCCAGGTCCTCTGCGTAGCGCACCAGCTCGATCGGATCTTCGGGGCCGGACTGCCAGTAACCGAGCATCAAACCGAGCTTCACGCGGCACCTCCAGCGAAGGATGGGTGCCGAAGTAGAACATGTTTCACTCCGAGCGGCGAGGCGCGCCGGGCCGGTCCCGGCCGGGTCGGCTGGCAAGACTGCCCCATGCGGCGCTGCTACGCTCGTCCGGCGCGGCCCCGATCGTGAACCCCGCCCGAGGAGACAGGCACGGATGAAGCTCTACACGTTCCCGATGTCGAACAACGCCATGAAGGTGGTGGCGGTCATCAAGCACCTCGGTCTCGACGCCCAGAGCGAGCTCGTCGACCTCTCGAAGGGCAAGCAGCTCGAGCCCGGCTTCGTGAAGCTCAACCCCAACCACATGATCCCCACGCTCCAGGACGGCGACTTCGTGCTGTGGGAGTCGAACGCGATCATGCAGTACCTGTGCACCAAGAAGCCCGGCACCTCGCTCTACCCGAGCGACCCCACGGTGCAGTGCGACATCAACCGCTGGATGTTCTGGCAGTCGGGCCACCTCGGGCCCGCGGTCGGCGCGATCCAGTTCGAGCGCATGATCAAGGGGATGCTCGGCGCGGGAGCCCCCGACGAGGCGGTGGTGGCGGCGGCCCTCGATCGGTTCAACCGCTTCGCCAAGGTCCTCGACGGCCACCTCGCCGGTCGCGAGTGGATCGTCGGCGACGCGCTCTCGCTCGCCGATTTCTCGGTCGGATCGTGCTTCGTGTACGCAGCTCCGGCCGGGCTGCCGATGGACGGGTATCCGAACGTCGAGCGCTTCTACGCGAAGCTTTGTGCGTTGCCGGCTTGGGCCGCGGCGACCGCGCCGGGCCAGTGAGCGGCCGAAACGAGGGTTGAACGTGCGCGCGCTGCGCGGCGGTCTCGACGGAACCCGAAGCGACGAGGACACGTGATGAAGCGAGATCGTCAGCCTCCCTCGGGTCCTCGCCGCCGCGACGCTCCCACGCTGGTGCGGCGCGCGCTCGCGTCCGGGGTCGGGGTGTCGATCGTCGCGGCAGCGGTCGCGGCTGGAGCGACGGGCGCGCACGCCGCCGAGCGCGCGCCCCGCGTCACGCTCGCGAGCGCGCGCGCCACCGCCGAGCCCGCGCGGGTTTCGCGCGAGCTGGCGGCGGCGCTCGCCGATCGCGCGCGCGCGAGCGTCGGTCCGCTGGTGCGCGT
>CAYMQR010000306.1:0-6468 GCA_964392195.1 uncultured bacterium
CAAAGGCTCCGCGTCGGCGGGCCGGTCGAGGCAGATCACCTTGGCGCCCTCGGCCGCGAGCAGCTTGGCCGTGGCGGCGCCGATGCCGCGCGCGGCGCCGGTCACCAGCACCACCTTGCCGTCCAGGCTGCCGGCGGAGCTCGCGGGCGTGGCGTTGCTCGCGCCCCGCCCGGCCGCGCTCTTGCCGACCCGGACGCGCTGGCCGCTCACGAACGCGGCGCGCGGCGAGAGCAGGAACGCGAGCACGCCGGCGAGCTCGCTCTCGGCGCCCTCTTCCACCGTGACCAGCGCGGTGGTCGCGCCGTTGCGGCCGATCTCCTTGCCGAGGCTCTTCACGAAGCCCTCGAGCGCCGCCTGGCCGGCGGCGCGCGCGGCGCTCGCCTCGAGCTCGAACGGGCGGCCGAGGACCACCACGCGGCCGCAGCGGGCGAGCTTCGCGATCCACGGGTGGCCGAAGTCGAAGAGCTCGCGGAGCCGCGCGGGCGTGTCGATGCCGGTGGCGTCGAAGACCAGCGCCGCGGTCTCGACCGCGTCGGGCACCGTGCCGGGCACGAAGAACCGCGCCGGGCGCGCGTGCTTCTCGCCGGCGGCGCGGAAGGCAGTGGCGACGGCGTCGTCACCGGAGACGACGCTCACCGACGCGCCCGCGGCGCCGAGCGCCTCGGCGACCGCGGCGACCAGCGCGGCGCCGATCGCGGCGGCGAACGTGACGCTGCGGCCGTCGAGCGGCCGCTCCTCCCACGCCGCGGTGGTGCGAGTGAGCTTCTGCGGGATGGGGATCGGCAGCCCCAGGCTCTTGATGACCTTGCGAGCCACCGGGTTGGCGCCGAGCTCGATCAGCTTGTCGGACATGGTCGATGCCTCCGGGCGGGCTCGCGCCCGCCCCTACGTTCTGAATGGGTTGAAGCCCGCCCCAACGTTCAACGAGAGGTGAAGCTACCCACCAAGTAGGCGGGGCTGCCGGCGGCGTCGCCGACGAAGATCTCTCCGGAGCGCGGCGAGCCGTCCTTGCTCACCACGTAGAGGCCCACCTTGCCGGGCAGCACCAGCGGCTTGGTGAAGCGCGCGTCGAAGCTCGCGATCGCCTGGGTGTCGCCACCGAGGACCTGCTTCACGACGCCCTCCCACGCTCGCGCCATGGTGCCGAAGCCGTGAAGGATGGTGCTCTTGAAGCCGAACGCACGCGCGTACGGGCGGATCCAGTGGACGGGGTTGAAGTCGCCGGTGAGCTTGGCGAAGTCGAGCCCGGCGTTGGCCGGCAGCGACCAGCGGCCGAGCTCGCGGGCGTCGGCGGGCACGATCGCGACGTCCTTCTTCTTGGCCTCGCCGCCGCCGGCGCCACCGCCGCCGCTGCTCCTGCTACCGCCACCGAGCGGCACGATCGCGTAGAGGTGCGCGGTGACCGCGTTCGGCACGCTCCTCGTGCCGGTGACGATCTTCTGGTGCAGCACCGCGCGGCGTCCGTCGTCGTCGATGTCCTCGAGGCGAGCGGTCACCTCGAGCGGCTCGTTCGCCGGCAGCGCCGCCGCGATCTCCACCCGGCAGCCGCCGTTCAGCACCTTCATGAGGGGATACGGGATGCCCTCGAGCGTTCGCGCGGCGAGCGCGAAGCCCCACTGCGGGAAGAAGTGGGCCGGCAGGCGATCGCCGTAGGCGGACGGCTCGCCGCCGACGTGCGCGACGTAGTCGCGCACCAGGTCGCGCGAGCGCGGCGGCATCGTGGCGCGGAGCTCGGGGCCCGGGGTGGTCACGCTGCCGCGCGCGGCGCCACCTTTGGGCGCCTTCATCGCCGAGAGCGCGGTGCGCCCCAGCGAGCGGATCACCGGGCCTTGCTCGAGGACGTAGCGAAGCGGGATGGACATGGGGGTCTCCGATCGGAACTGCCGGGCGGGCTCGCGCCCGCCCCTACCATCCTTCGTGATCCGGGCGGGCTCGCGCCCGCCCCTACAGTCCCTCGCAGCCGCCAAGCGCTGCGGTCGCGAGGGACCGCGACCCTCCAGGGCCGACGTTCGTCGAACCTCAGCTCGCGGCCTTCTCCTCGGCCGCCAGCTCGGTGCCGTGGAGCTGCGCGAGCAGCCGCTCGCCGGTGGTGGTGATCTCGTCGTGGAGCGCGCGGCAGCGCACCTCGGCGCGCTCGAGGTAGCGCTCGGCCACCTCGCGGCGCTCCGGGAACTTCATCGCCTGCTCGTAGAGCAGCTCGCCCACCGCCTCGTCGGCGAGGATCCTGGTGAGCCGCTCGGCGTGCAGCATCGCGAGCGCGAAGTCCTTCTTGGGGTTCCAGTCCTTGGTCAAGAGACGCGGCCAGTCCTTGAGCGACTTGCCCTGCACCTGCCGGAACTTGGCACCCGCGGTCTTCACCACCAGGTGCTGCTGCGCGCTCAAGCTCAGCGTCTGGATGCGGGCGAGGCGCTTCGAGAGCGGATCCTTCGCCGAGAGCGAACGCCAGCGCGCCTGCGCCAGCCGCCCCACGAAGCCTTGCGGGTTCTTGAGGATCACGCCGAGGGTGTCCTTCATCGCCATGAGCGACTGGATCTGGCTGGTGCCCTCGTAGATCGGCATGACCAGCGCGTCGCGCAAGAGCTTCTCGGCCGGGTACTCCTTGATGTAGCCGTTGCCACCGTGGATCTGCAGCGCGCGCCGCGAGTGCTCGACGGCCTTCTCCGACGCCAGGTACTTGAGCAGCGGCGTGAGGCGCCGCGAGATCTTCTTGTGGCGGCGGACCTTGCGGGCGAGGTCGTCCTTGGAGACGCCGCCCTGGCCGGCGAGGTAGTCCGCGAACAGGTTGAGCTTGGTGGCGAGCTCCTCGTGATACGCGCTCGCCATCGCCAGCGCGCGGATGCCCTGGATGTCGGTGCGCATCTCGTCGAGGTAGTCGGCGATCATCTCGTGGCGGTCGATGGTCTTCCCCATCGAACCGCGCTCCGACGCGTAGTGCTTGGCGGCGCGGTAGGCCGCCTCGCTGAGCCCGAGCGACTCGAAGCCCACGCCCACGCGCGCGTTGTTCATGAGCGTGAGCATGTACTTGAAGCCCTCGCCGCGGCGGCCGACGAGCTGCGCCGGAGCGCGCTCGAAGTCGAGCGAGGCGGTGGCCGAGCCGTGGTGGCCGAGCTTCTCCTCGATGCGGCCGAGCTTGACGATGCGCTTGCGGGTGCCGTCGGGCAGGTCCTCGTAGGCCGGCACCAGGAACATCGAAAGCCCGGCGAGGCCCGCGAACGGGTCGTCGCCCGCCGTCGGCTTCTCGGTGCGCGCGATCACGAAGTGGTACTTCCCGTGGCCCGAGGTGATGAAGATCTTCTGGCCGGTCACGAACCAGTTGCCGTCCTCGTCCTGCTCACCCACCGCGCGCAGCGCCGCCATGTCGCTGCCGGCGTCGGGCTCGGTGATGTCCATCGCGCCCCACGCCTCGCCGCGGATGATCTCGCCCATCTCCTTCTGCCAGCGCGTGCTCGCGATCTTGCCGGCGGCGAGGTCGAAGGTGGTGGTGCCCTCGGTGGCGGAGAAGACCAGCATCGCCAGCGCGATCCCGCCGTGGAAGCTGTGGTGCGCCATCACGCTCACGTCGGCGCGCGCCATCATCTCGGCGTTCAGGAAGTAGATCATCGCGGGCGTGTTCTGCCCGCCGAGCTCGCGCGGCACGCACATGCCGTGCAGCTCGAGCTCCTTGAGCTTGGCGAAGATCGCCTCCATCTCGGGGGGATACACGCCCTCGCCGTCGACGAGCTTCACGCCCTGCTCGTCGATCTTCGCCGCGTGCGGCGCGATCTCGTCGGCGACGAAGCCGCCCAC
Source organism: uncultured bacterium (assembly GCA_964392195.1). Lineage (GTDB taxonomy): Bacteria > JADJOY01 > JADJOY01 > JADJOY01 > JADJOY01 > JADJOY01. The sequence continues at coordinate 3,787 of CAYMQR010000306.1, forward strand.
GAGCTCGAGGATGTCCTTGTAGAACGCGACCGCGTCCTCGGCGTTCTTGAAGCCGTCCGGCGCCTTCCAGCCGTATTCGGTGGCCTCGACGAGCGGCGCCCAATCGATGCCGCGCTCGACGTAGAAGCGCAGGTCGTCGTTGTCTCGATAGTAGTTGCCCATGACTACCTCCGCTGCCGCGCGGCTCCGGCGCCGGCACGTCGTGCGGGCTCGCGGCCCGCGGCTTTCACGACCGCGGTCGACGGGGCACCTGCCCTCGCCGCCCGGCCGGGAACGGTCTCGGTGGGGACGAACAGCGCGTCGTGCGCGACCCGCACCAGCTCGCGCACCAGGCGCTCGCCATCGGCCTCCGGCGCCACCAGCACGCCGAGCAGCTCGGTGGAGGCGATGCCGGTCACCAGCAGGTTGGTCACGACCACGATGTAGGCCTCGGGGTCGAGGGTGGCGCGCACCACGCCCAGCTCCTGGCCGCGCCTGAGATACCGCGCGATCACCTCGATCCACGGGCGGAGCTGGGTCGTGAGCCGCGCCTTCATCTCCTGCGGGTGATCGAGCAGCTCGCGCACCAAGAGCCGCGCGCGATTGGGGTCGGCGGTGAAGAAGCCGACCGCCTCGCGCACCACGCCCTCGAAGATCTGGTCGCCCTGCCCGGCCGCCATGAGCAGCCGCGGCAGCACGTCCGCCCAACGGCTGAGCAGCGCATCGAGCACCGCGTGGCGCAGCTCGTCCTTGGACGGGAAGTGATAGAGCAGCGACGGCTTGCGGACCCCGACGGCGTCGGCGATCTGCTGCAGCGGCGTGCCGTCGTAGCCCTGCGCCGCGAAGAGCCGCGTGGCCTCCTCGAGCACCCGCGCGCGTACGTCGCGCGGCGTGGCCGATGGCTCGGCGAGGGCGGCGGCGCGCGAGGCGCTCGGGCGGGTGCGGGCGGCGTGCACGGGGCTCTCTACCGATCAGTCGCGAGCTGTCTACCAGATGGTAGGCACTCCGATCGCGTTTGTCAACGCGGCGCGTCACGGCGTGGACGTCCCTCGCGTCAGGACGCGCCGCACGCCGCCCAGGGCGCATTTTCCTTGACCGCCCGCGCGGCGGATTTCTATCGTCCGCGCTCCCCGAAAACCCCGAGGAGGTGGAATGCCCGCGATCCGTCCGTCGTTTCGTGCCCGGCTCTCGATCCTGACGCTCGCATCGGTGATGTTCCTCTCCCCTCCGCGACTCGCCCGCGCCTTCGACTACGACCTCGACGGCTTCCTGCGCTTCGACTACCACCTGAACGACGACCTGCCGCTCTCGCCCGCCGGTCTCGCGACGCAGGGCGAGTGGATCGACATGCGGCTCTCGGTCTCGCCGAAGCTCCACCTCGGCGAAGAGCTGCTGGTGGCGGCGCGCATCGAGGCGCTCGACGGCGTGCTCGCGGGCGACGGCCGCGACGAGCTCGACGTGCAGGCGGGCTTCGACCCGGCGGGCGGGACACAGGGCCGCGACGGCGACGACCTCGACTCGATCGAGCTCGACCGCGCGTGGCTCGAATACACGCCCTCCTTCGGGCTGTTCCGGGTCGGCCGCCAGAGCACCGACTGGGGCCTCGGCATCCTCGCCAACGGCGGCGGCGACGCCCCCGAGTGGGGCCTCGCCGGCAACGGCCCGGGCCGCGGCGACACCGTCGACCGCGCGCAGCTCACCACCGACCTCTTCCAGTGGCTCGGCTTCGCCGAGGACCACCTGCTGGTGAGCGCCGCCTACGACCGCGTCCACGAGGGCGACCCGCTGGTGCGCGCCGACGACGTGAGCCAGCTCGTCGCCACCGCGCTCTTCACCAACGGCACCATCCGGCCGCGCGAGCTCGGCACCCGCGAGGCGGGGCTCTACGCGAGCTACGTGATGAACCACGACGTCCACTCGGAGATGGGCGTGGTCGACTTCTACGGCCGCCTCGAGCTCGGTCCCGAGCGCTACCACCTGTTCGGCGAGATCGAGGGCGCGTGGACGATCGGCAGCGCCGACCGGCGCGGCTTCGTCGCGGACGGCCTGCTCGAGCGCGCCGAGCAGCTCGCCGCGGAGAGCTTCACGACCGCCCTCGAGGCGACCGGGCTCGGCGCCGAGGCGGCCGCCGCGCGCGGCGCCGCGATCGCCGCGCACGGCAGCGCCTCGGTGCTCGAGCGCGCCGCGGTCACCGACCAGCTCGCCCAAGACTTCGTCGCGAGCGGCTGGGACGCGGAGGCGGCGCACGCCACCGCGGACCGGATCGCCACCATCGGAGTCGACGGCGTCTCCCAGGACACGGTCGACGCGCAGGCGCTGGGCGGCGTGGTGCGCTCCGGGATGCAGGTGGGGCCGGCGACGATCGGAGTCGAGATCGGCGGCAGCCGCGCGCTCACCGGCGACGACGTGACGCCGCCGATCGTCGGCCCGATGGGCGCCCCGAACAGCCAGGTGGCCGAGGACGCGATCGCCGCCGAGCTCGAGCAGCGCCAGCTCGAGGCGGGGCTCACCGGCCGCAAGGCGTCGCTCTACTCGTTCGACCGCGAGTTCGATCCGGCGCTGATCCTGTTCGAGGAGGTCGGGCCGCTCGGCGCGGACGGGCGCCCCACGGTGGCGAACGCGTTCTACGCCAAGCTCGCCGCGAGCCTCTCGCCGCTCCAGGACCTCGACGTGTTCGGGCTGGTGGTCTACGGCCAGCTCGCC
>CAYMQR010000307.1:0-6450 GCA_964392195.1 uncultured bacterium
GACGCCGAGCCGTAGATCCCCGCGACCCGCGCGCGCACGCCGCGCGGCAGGCCGAAGCGGTCGGTGGCGGTGAGCTCGACCTCGTCGCCCGTGGCCGCGCGCAGCGCCTCCGCCTGCACGCCGCTCAGCAGCACGGCCGGCGCGGGCGTGGTGGTGGTGGCGAGCGCCGCGAGACCGGTGACGTCGCGCGAGAGCGCCGCCTCGGCGGACGGGTCGACCCCGTGGAGGAACGCGGCGCGCTCGGAGTCGCCCTTGCCCACCAGCACCGGCACGATCAGCCGCGGCGCCGCGGGCGCGCTCACGTCCGACCGCGCGCCCAGCGCGGCGACGACCGGCGCCGGGTCGAACACGTCGCTGGCGCGCCGCCCGGCGACGCTCGGCGACGCCGTGACCACGCCGTCACCGAGCAGCGTTCCGGTGGCGCGATCGAAGAGGTACTGGCCGAAGCCCGCGAGCGCCGCGAGCACCACCAGCACCACCGCGGTCCCGACCGCCACCGACGCGATCGCGAGCCACGCGCGCCGCGGACGTCCCCACACCAGCCTCCACGCCAAGCGGCCCACGCGCCCCTCCTCCGCTCACACCGCACGCAGCGCGGCGATGGGGTCGAGCGCCGCGATCCGCCGCGCCGGCCACCAGCCCGCGGCGGGCCCGACGATCACTCCGAGCACCGCGCCGAGCAGCACCTGGGTGGGCCCGATGTAGGCCTTGATGACCGGCGGCATGACCTGTCCCGCCACCGCCAGCGACTTCGCCGAGCCCGAGAAGTCGAGGCCGTGCGAGCCGAGGAACCACGCCACCGGGACCGCGAGCGCGGCGCCCACCGCCGCGCCGAGCGCGCTGGTGAGCCACGCCTCGAGCTGGATCAGCGCGCGCAGGTCGCGCGGCCTGAAGCCGAGCGCGAGCAGCACGCCGAGCTCGCGGGTGCGGTCGACCAGGCTCAGCACGAAGGTGTTGGCGACGCCGATGGTCTGCACCACCGCGAGGATCACCACCAGCAGGTAGGTGGCGCGCGCCTGCACCTCGGTGATCCCCTCGACGTCGGGCGCGGTGTCGCGCCACGACACCACCGTGAGCGTGGGATCGGTGAGCGCCTCACGGACCCGCCCGAGCGCCGCGAGCACGGCGGCGCTCGAGATGTGCTCGTCGAACGCGATCCCCCACGCCGTCAGGCTGCGCTCGCCGACCGCCGCCTGGAGGTCGGCGAGGGCGAGCGTGATGGTGAAGCGGTCGTGGCCGCCGGGCTCGCCCGGCTCGAGCGCCGTGAGCGTGAGCGGCACCGAGCGGTCGGTCCCGTTCGCGTCGCGGATCCGCACCCGCGCCCGCGCGCCGCCCGCCACGCCGAGGCGCTCGACCAGCTCCCGCGAGGCGCGGCCCACGAGCGCCGCTGGGCGCACGAGCGGCTCGCCCGGTGGGGGGCCGCCCGCGCCGAGACCCACGCGGATCGCCTCGAGGCGCACGGGCGCCTGGTCGCGCGGGCCCTCGACGAGCGCGGGCCACTCGAGGATGGCGGTCCAGCGCGGCGCGAGCTCGGCGGCGCGCGCCGGGTCGAGCGGCGGCGGCCACTCGGGGAAGCGCAGCGCCGGATCGCGCGAGCGGTGATGGCCGGGGCGCTCGACGTGGCCGAGCCCGTGAGCGCCGGCGCTGGTGAGGCCGAGCAGCGTCTCGTGGCTCCAGCGCTGCAGGCCGAGCGAGAGCGCCATGGTCACCAGCCCGAGCGCGTTCGCGGCCACCAGCACGCCGGTGCGGCGGCGGTGGTTCAGCACGCCGCGCCACGCCACCCCGGCGAGCGCCGTGAGCGGCGGCGCCGCGAGAGGCCTGGTGGCGGGGTCAGAGGAAGCGGCGGACACGCTCGGCATACTCGCGATGGGCCGCGCCGAAGCGGCGGGCCAGCGCGCGGTCTTCCTCGACCGCGAGACCGTGGAAACCGAGCATGAGCGCGACCACGGCGAGGCCGCAAGCCAGGCTCGGGTTCCACACCCACTCGCCGGCCAGGAACACCATCGAGAACAGGTAGACGGGATGCCGCGAGAAGGCGAACGGACCGGTGGTGGTGAGCTCGGTCGGCGCCAGAGGACCGTCCTCCTCGAGGCCGACCCGGAGCGCCTTCCCCATCGCGAGCTGCGAGCCCACCACGCCGACGTGGCCGATCCCGGCGACCACCCAGCCCAGCGCCGCGGGCCAGTCGACGAGCGGCTTGCCGAGCGCGGTCTCGCGCCACCCCGGCACGAACACGTGCGCGAGCACCGCCGCCGCCCACACCGCCGAGACCACTCCCATGCCGAGCTGGATGGCGCGATGACGGGAGCGCGCGCGCTCACGCCAGTCGACGTGCGGCAGGGCGCCGAAGCGGGCGCGGTAGATCAGGCTCGTACCGCAGAAGCCGGCGAACACGTGCGCGCCGACGAACGCCAGCTCGAGGGCGAAGGGGGGCATGGTCGGGCAAGATGGGCCATCCGGGAGGCGGTCTCAAGCGTCGCCGGTTCCTTGGCGCGCCTCCGCGGCGCGGGGTAGCATCGGTGGGCTGCGCGAAGCTTCGCGCGTCCGGAGGCCACGAACGATGCGCGTCGCGCTGATCTCCCCCAAGGGGCCGCTCTACCGCCACCGCGGCGGGATCTTCAAGAAGTCGCTGCGCTACGCGCCGCTCACGCTGGTGACGCTCGCCGCGCTGGTGCCCGACGACGTCCACGCGGAGATCGAGCTCATCGACGAGGGGATCGAGGACGTCCCGCTCGACCTCTCGGCCGACCTGGTGGCGATGACGGTGATCACCGGCTCGTCGCTGCGCGCGTACGATCTCGCCGATCACTTCCGCGCCCGCGGGCTGCCGGTGGTGCTGGGCGGGCCGCACGTGACGCTGGTGCCGGACGACGCGGCGCCGCACGCCGACGCGATCGTCACCGGCTACGCCGAGGAGACCTGGCCCCAGCTGCTGCGCGACTTCGCCGCGGGCCGCATGGCGCCGCGCTACCAGCAGCGCGCCGACTTCCAGCTCACCGACGACAACCTGCGGTTCCCGAAGCGCGAGCTCCACAAGCGCAAGAACTACATCACCACCGCGGTCGTGGAAGCGACGCGCGGCTGCATCCACGACTGCGACTTCTGCGTGGTGCCGTCGGCGTGGGGCCGCCGCCCATTCGAGAAGCCGATCGAGCACGTCGTCGAGGACGTGCGCCGCACCGGCGCCAAGAACGTCATCTTCATCGACCTCAACCTGATCTCGCACCCCGACTACGCGAAGGAGCTGTTCCGCGCGCTGATCCCGCTTCGCATCCACTGGTACGGGCTCTCGACCACGCGCATCACCCGCGACCCCGAGCTCCTCGACCTGGTGGTACGCAGCGGCTGCAAGGGGCTCCTGCTGGGGTTCGAGACGCTCTCGCCCGACAACCTGCGCTCGAGCAAGAAGGGCTTCAACGACCCGCGCAACTACAAGGCGATCGTGAAGACCCTCCACGAGCGCGGCATCTCCATCAACGGCACGTTCGTGTTCGGCCTCGACCAGGACACGCCGGACATCTTCCAGCGCACCGCGGAGTTCGTGATCGACGCGGCGATCGACCTGCCGCGCTTCGCGGTCGCGACGCCCTTCCCGGGCACCACGCTCTTCAAGCGTCTCGAGGCCGAGGGCCGCATCCTGACCCGCGACTGGAGCCTCTACGACGGCCAGCACGTGGTCTTCCAGCCGGCGCGGATGACGCCGCAGCAGCTGATCGAGGGGCACACCGAGGTGTGGCGCAAGGTCTACTCGTGGGGCGGGATCGCGCGGCGGATCGCCGGCGCGCGCATCCAGATCCCGCTCTCGATCGCGTCCAACCTGGGCTACCGCTTCTACGCGAAGAACCTGCACCAGTACTACACCTGCGACTGGTTCGTCGGCCGTGAGCCGCGGAACGTTCTCCAGGCGGCCTGACCCGTCGGCCCCCGCACCCGACGAAGCCGGACCGGCCGCGACGAACGCGGCGCGCCAGCCCAGCCCGGCGCCGCGCCGCTTCGCCGACCCGTCGGTCCTGGTCCAGTCGTGGTACGTCGCGGGGCGCTCGCGGGACCTCCCCCGCGGCGGCGTGTTGCGCGCTCGCCCCACCGGCCGCGATCTCGTGTTGTGGCGGGGGCTCGATGGCCGCGTGAGCGCGGCCGACGCGCGCTGTCCGCACCTCGGCGCCCACCGCGGCCACGGTCACGTGGTGGGCGACGACCTCGCGTGCGCGCTCCACCACTTCCGGTTCGCAGCCGACGGGACGCTGGTCGCGGCGCCAGGGGTCTCGTCGCGGCCGAGCTGCCGGCTTCGCACCCATCCGGTCACGGAGCGGTGGGGCTTCGTGTGGGTGTGGCACGGCCCGCGGGCGCTCCATCCGCTGCCAGGCCCGGCGGACGGCGAGCGCCTGCGCATCGTCGCTTTCCCCGAGCAGCGCTTCCGCTGCCACCACCACCTCATCGCGGTGAACGCGTGCGACACGCTGCACCTCGGTCCGCTCCACGGGCTCGAGCTCGCCGAGCCGCCGGTCGTGACGATCGCGGACGACTTCCGCGCGACGATGCGACTCCGTGGCCGGTTCAACACGGCCTGGAAGCGGCGCATCACCGGGTGTGATCGGCACGATCTCGACGCCCTGTTCACGGTCAGCGGCGGCAACCAGTGCTGGGTCGCGGTGTCGGCGCCGGTGCCCTTCCAGGTGATCTTCGCGGGGCGCCCGGACGGCGCTGGCGGCTCCATCACGCGCTCGCTGCTCTTCCTGCCGCCCGGTAGCACACACCGCGCGGGGCGCGTCCTCGCGTTGCTGCTGCTGCTCCTCAAGCGCGACCACGAGATCCTCGACGATCTCGCGTTCGTACGCGGTTTCACCGACGCCGACGACGTGCTCGCGCGGTTCGTGCACCACATCGACGCGATGCCGACCGCGTAACGGAGCGGTGCGCGCGGTGCGCGCGCGTGGTGGATCGGGAACGTGTCGCACGCCGCTCGTCGCATCGTGCAACGCCGAGGCGAGGTGCAACACGGCGCGTCGTGAGCCGCTCGCCCGGGGCGGCCTGCACCCCTCGGGAACTGGCGCGTAACGCCTGGATTTCAGGGCATTTTCGCGATTGGTCGAGAAAGGCGCTCGAGAACCAGCCTTGGCTTGCGGTTTGCTCTAAGGGTGCTCACCGCCCGCGAAGACGCGGGACGCCAAACCGGGGTGGCCGCCGCGTGCGGCGCGAGTTCCCGGCGACCGTGGAGAATCGTCATGTACCGTGTGGAGCTGATCGACGGACGGATCGAGTGGATGGACGCCGAATCGGTGTCTCATTACGCCGGCATCATCAAGGCGTTCGTCCTCGACGAGCCCACCGACTTCGAGGGCGAGGTCGAGCGGCTGTTCTCGGAGCTCGAGCACGGCTCCGCTCGCCCGCTAGCCGCCGTCGCGTCCTGACCCCCGTCGAGATCGCCACGAGAAGTGACGCAAGCGGGGGGTCGCAGCGCGACCGCCCCGAGGAAGCATCGGCAGAGTGCTGAAGAACTCGCATCTGCGAGTTTTCCGGCAGCCTGCTAAAGTCGCCGCCTCCTCATCCTCCGAGGTGGCGGTGCGCGCGAACGGTCGGCTTCTCTCCCTCGTCATCCTCTCGATAGCGTGCGCCGCGAGCCCAGCGCGCGCCCTCGAGGTCGTCTCCCAGAGCCATCACCTGGGCCGCTTCCGGCTCGAGCCGGGCGAGCCGCTGGTGCTGCGCCTCGACGGCTCGCTCGATCCCGCCTCGGTGGGTACGGACGCGGTCCGGGTGCTGCGCACGGATCGCAGCGGGGTGATCGAGGTCGCGGGCTCCACCAGCCTCTCCTCGTCGAACCGCGGCGACGACACGCTGCGCTTCGTCCCCGCCGACGGCCACTTCGAGTTCGGCCGCAAGCACCGCATCGTGCTGTCGAGCGCGCTGCGCGGACGGGGCGGCGACGCCGCCGAGCTCGCGCTGCCGCGTGGCGACACGTTCGTCCCCAACAAGCCGAGCAACCTCTCCGAAGACCTGCTCGAGGTCTCGACCGCCCTGCTCGGCTACGACGTCGGCAGCCCCGAGAAGACCGACCCCAACGATCCCCTGCAGATCCCGGGCATCTCCACCACCGAGGCGTGGAAGGCGTCGATCGGGCGCCCGGACATCCTCATCGCGGTGCTCGACGACGGGCTCGAGAGCTATGGCTCGCGCTCGCTGCGCCAGGCGCTGTTCCTGAACCGCGGCGAGCTGCCGAGACCGGCCGGCGCGAGCGACTACGACGCCAACCACGACGGCCGCTTCAACGCCGACGACTACGCCGGCGACCCGCGCGTCGGCGACCACGATCGCGACGGCCACCCGGACGCCGAGGACCTGATGAACGCGTTCTCGGACGGCAAGGACGGCGACGGCAACGGGCTGGTCGACGACATCTCGGGCAGGGACTTCTTCCGCGACCACCCGCAGGCGCGCGGCGTTCGCGCGTTCCCG
>CAYMQR010000308.1:0-6428 GCA_964392195.1 uncultured bacterium
CCGGCAACGTGGCGTTGCCGCCGGAGTCGCGTGCGGCGCGCATCTGCAGCTACGAGTGCACGGTCTGCGCGCGCTGCGCCGAGACGCTGTTGCTCAACGTGTGCCCCAACTGCGGCGGCGGCTTCACGCCGCGGCCGGTCCGGCCCGCTCGCCACTGGAAAGGCGACAACTACCTGGGCCACGATCCGGCCAGCACGACGGTGAGGCACCGGCCCGTCGACCTCGAGGCTCACGCCCGCTTCGCCGCCGAGCTCAAGCTGATCCCGCCCCACGACCGATAGCACGAGGCGGGAGGCCCCCATGCTGCGCATCCGGCTGGTGAACGCGATCGGTCCCTCGCTCCTCGACGGGCTCGGCGCGCTGCTCACCGACGCCGTCGAGAGCGGCGCCTCGGTGGGATTCCTGGCGCCGCTCGAGCACGACAGCGCGACGCACTACTGGGCGCACACCGCGACCAGCCTCGGCCGGGATCTCCGGCTATGGGTCGCCGAGCGCGGCAGCGACGTCCTCGGCTCCGTCCAGCTCGCGCTGTGCGAGCGCGAGAACGGCCGCCACCGCGCCGAGGTCCAGAAGCTCTTCGTGCTGCGCGGCGCGCGCGGCCAGGGCATCGCGGGCGAGCTGATGGCGACGGTCGAGTCGTACGCGCGCGAGAACGGCCGCACGCTGCTCTTCCTCGATACCCAGGTGGGCTCGACCGCCGAGCGGCTCTACACACGCCTCGGCTGGGTCAAGGCGGGCGAGATCCCGCGCTACGCGGCGAGCCCGGACGGCACGCTCCACTCCACGGCGTACTTCTGGAAGGAGGTCCGGTGAAGGGAGCGTTGCTCGCGCTCGCGGCGCTGCTCGCCCCGGGGAAGTCCGGGCTGATCGAGGCGCTCACCGCGGCGATCGAGCGGCCCGCCACCTTCCTCGAGACGCACGAGCGGACGCGCGAGCGGCTGTGGGCCTCCAAGGAGCCAGCCGCCAAGGATCCGGCGCTGCCGTGGCTCGCGCTCGTGGATGGGTTGATCGACGAGCACCGCGCGGTCGAGCTCGACTGGGACTTCGGCGCCGGCGACACACTGTGGAACCTCGAGCAGCTCGAGGGCTGGAAGGGGCTCACCGAGGAGCGCAGGAAGAGCCTCGGCGCGATCGAGGGCGACGGGCCGACGATCGAGGCGCTGCGCGCGTGCGCGGCCCAGCTCGCCGCCGATCATCGCGTGCTGGCGGCGCTCGACATCGACTCCGACTCGTACGTGATGGTGCTGCTGAGCGACGCTGACTCCGCGAAGGCCAGCGATCTCGCGCACCGCGCCGGCTTCACCCTGAAGGACATCCGCCACTTCGACCCCAACGCGTGACGGCGGTTCCGGGATCGATCGGCCTGGAGGGCCGCGATCCTTCGCGGCCGGGCGCGTCCGTGACTGCGGCGGCGACGGAGCGCCGCCCTCCAGGTGGATCGATCGCGGCCCTCCAGCCGCTGGCGCCCGCTCGCTGCTCAGCGGGTGGGCGGCAGGTACGTCGCCCAGCAGCCTTCCATCTCCTGGACGCGCACCGACACGATCCGCACCGGGTAGCTCGCGAGCACCGGGCTCGCCATGCGGTAGAGCTCGAGCGCGATGTTCTCGGCGGTCGGGTTCGAGTCCATGAGGTAGGGCTTGCCCGCCTTGCAGTAGGGACCGATCGCCGCGATCACCTCGGTGTCGTGGCGGTTGAGCAGGAAGCCGTGGTCCCAGTGGTCGAGGATCCAGCCGTAGATCAGGTCGCGGATCACGTCGAAGTCGATCACCCGCCCGACCTCGTCGAGCTTGTCGCCCTCGACGGTGATCTCGACGGAGTAGTTGTGGCCGTGCAGGTCCTTGCACCCGCCCTCGTGGTTCATGAGGCGGTGGCCCGCCGGGAACTCCAGTCTGCGCGTGACTTGCATGGTGCTCCTCCGGAGAAGCCGCCAAGGTGTCGCCCGCGGCGGCGGCGCGTCAAGGATGGGCAGCAGCGGCACGTGCGGCACGGACGCTGCTTGAGGCATAGTTTCGGATTCGATCCGTCACGTCCCCGTTCGCCGTGACGGCGGAGAACCTCGTGCGTCCATCCCGAATCGTGCTCTCGAACCGCGTTCCGCGGGCTCTCGCCGTGCTCTGCTGTGTCGGGGCCTGTGTCCCGCGTGCCACGCCGCCGCAGCCGGAGGCGCCCGTCGCTTCGCCGCCGAGGATCGCGGCCGCCGCGGTGCCGGCGGTTCCCACCCGCTCGGCGCTCTCGCTCGCGATCGAGCGCCAGGCCAAGGCCGACGATCGCACCCCGCCCGAGGTCTTCAACGGCTACGCCGCGCGCGCCTTCGCGCCGGCCTGGACCGCGGTGAACGGCGAGCTGACGCCGCGCCTCACCACGCTGCTCGAGCAGCTCGACCACGCCCGCGAGCACGGGCTCTCGGCGCGGCGCACCTCGAGCGCCGCGCTGCGCCAGGAGATCGCGCTGCTCACGCAGGCGAAGACCAGCCCCGAGGTGGCGATCGCCGGGCTCGCCCGCATCGACCGCATGGCGTCGGCCGCGCTCTACCAGCTCGTCGCCGACCTGCACGCCGGCCAGGTCGACCCGCGCGAGCTCGGCTACGCGATCGACGCCAGCGAGCGGCGCGCCGAGGCGGGCGCGCTCTTCGAGACCGCGCTCGGCGCGGCGCCCGCCGAGCTGGCCGGCGCGATCGCCGCCGCCGAGCCGCGCGGCTTCCTCTACCAGCGCCTCGTGAAGGACCTGGCGCGCTACCGCGCGTTCGCGACCCAGCCCAACGTGGTGCCGGTGCGCGGCTCGGGGAAGCTCGTCCCCGGCGATCGCCACGCCGCGGTGCCGGCGCTGCGCACGCTGCTCGCGGCGCTCGGCGACCTGCCCGCGGACGCGCCGGCGCCGTCACCCAAGCTCGCCACCGTCTACGATCACCCGCTCGCCGACGCCGTGCGGCGCTTCCAGGCGCGCCACGGGCTGCCGGCCGACGCCGTGATCGGCGCCGGCACGTGGACCGCGCTCGGCGTGCCGCCCGAGGAGCGCGCGCGTCAGATCGCGCTCACCATCGAGCGGCTGCGCTGGCTGCCCGAGCTCGGCGACGCGCCGTTCATCCTCGTCAACGTGCCGTCCTACCGGCTGTGGGTGATCCCATCGGCGATCACCGACGGCGAGCCGGTGCTGACGATGAACGTGGTGGTGGGGCAGGCGCTCGACAAGCAGACACCGCTGCTCGCCAGCGAGCTCACCAACATCGTGTTCCGGCCCTACTGGAACGTCCCCAAGAGCATCGCCGAGCAGGAGATCGCGCCGGCGCTCGCCAAGGACCCCGAATACCTCGCCAAGAACGACATGGAGCTGGTGGCGAGCTGGGGGAACGACGCGCCGGTCATCGACTTCACCCCCGAGCGCATCCCGCAGCTCGCGAGCGGCGCGATCCGGGTGCGCCAGCGCCCCGGCCCCAGGAACTCGCTCGGCGCGATCAAGTTCGTGTTCCCGAACGACGAGAGCGTCTACCTGCACGGCACGCCGATGCAGTCGCTCTTCAAGCGCAGCCGGCGCGCGCTGAGCCACGGCTGCGTGCGCGTCGAGGACCCGGTCGCGCTCGCGACCTACCTGCTGCGCGAGGAGCCGGCGTGGGCGAAGGAGAAGATCGTCGCCGCCACCAGCGCCGCCACCAACCGCTGGGTGGAGATCGACCCACCCATGCCGGTGCTGCTCTTCTACGCGACCGCGCTGCCGCGCCCCGACGGCACCGTGGCCTTCGCCGACGACGTCTACGGCCTCGACGAGCCCCTCGCCAAGGCGCTCGCGCTGTAGCGGCTGGAGGGCCGCGATCCTTCGCGGCCGTAGCGGGGGTGGGAACAGCCCGCCGAGGGAGATCGATCGCTAGCGCCCGACGGAGCGGGCGCGCTCCGGCGTGATTCCGCCTTTTGGCGGAATTACTGCAGCCGCGCGAGCTGGGTGCCGGGGTAGTAGGCGTAGAGGATCTGCTCGTAGGCCACGCCGTCCTTGGCGAGGGCGGCGGCGCCCATCTGCGAGAGCCCCACCCCGTGGCCGAAGCCGCGCCCGGTGATCACGAACGCGGTCTTGGTCTGCGAGATCTCGAACAGCGTCGACTTCACCTTGTAGCCGCCGAACATCGCCTTGAGCCGATCGGCGCTGATGTCGAGGAAGCCGCGCGAGTGGCGGATCCGCACGGTGGCCGCGCGCCCCGACGGCGTGCGCTGCAGCACGTCCATCCTCGACACCTTCGCCACCTTGTAGCCGCTCGCCTTGAGCGTGCGCTCGAGGTCGCGGATGCTCATGCTCACCCGCCACGGCGTGGCGTTGGCGTCCCCCGCGGGGTCGGGCTGGGCGCGCAGGTAGGGCACGTCCTTGCTCCACACCCGGCTCGCGTCCTCGGTGTGACCGCCGCTCGCCGCATGGTACGTGGCGAGGATCGGCGCGCCGTCGTAGATCAGGATCTGGCCCGCGGTGTCCCGGACCGCCTGGTCGCTGCGAGGGTCGGTGACCGACAGCCCGCCGTACATCTGGGTGTCGATCGAGTCGGTGACGTCGAAGGAGCGGCCGGCGTTCTTCTCCATCTGGAAGAGCGCGTAGGTGCGCGCCGCGACGGCGATCGTCTTGAGCGCCTCGGGCGACCACGTGGGTGGCACCTCGGCGGGCACCACGCCGCGCAGGTACTCCTCCATCGGCAGCTCGTTGATCGCGCGGACCTTGCCGCCCTCGGCCACGAACCTGAGGTCGCCGGCGTAGCGCTTGCCGTGGAGCTCGAGCCCCAGGTCGGCGCCCGGCGAGCGCACGCGGAGCTCCGAGCCGACGCTCTGTCCCTCGACGATCAGCGTGTCGCCGCGGGCGTCCACCGACAGCCGGTTGTTCCACACCAGCGGACGGTCGCCCGGGTAGAGCTCGACCTCGAGCTCGGCGGGCGACCACACCACGAACGGACCGTTCGCGACGCTCAGCGACACCCGCACCGGCGCCAGGCTGGCGCCTGGGACGTCGTCGGGCTCGATCCGGAACGTCGAGTCGCCCGAGGCGCCGAGCGCGGCCGACCGCGACTGGCTCGAGCGGTACACGACCCCGGGGAAGCGGTCGGCGGTGCGCGGGACGAGCGTGGGGCGCGCCGCCGTCGAGCCATAGAGCTCGCGGTCCGGCGGGTGACGGAGGTTCTCGGCGACCCGGGTGCTCGAGCAGCCCGTGACGACGGCGATGGCGAATGCGATGAAGCTGGTCGCGAACGAACGGATCGCGCCCGTGCCCACCCGGCACGGGCGCATCGAAGCCTCGGCGGTCATTCTTCCCCCGGGAGTAGGAAGCGCCGCGACACTACCTCACGAAGCCGGGGGAGGGGAAGAAAAAAGAATCGCGACGCGCCCTTCCGGCGAGACGCGGGGCGTCAAGGGGAGCGGGTTTCGCTTGACCTCGATTGCCGCCGCTGACACGATCGCCCGGCTTCGCCACCCTGCACGCCATGTGGACCGTCCTCGATCCGTTCCAGTCGCTGGTTGCCCGCGAGCGCCAGATCCTCGCCGACGCATCCGGGTTCTTCGACCGCCTCGACCGCGGCGCCGACCGCGCCCGCATCGCCGGCGCGCTCGAGGCGCTCGGCCGGCCGTTCCTGGTGGTGGTGGTCGGCGAGTACAACTCGGGCAAGTCGAGCCTCATCAACGCGCTCCTCGGTGAGCCGATCCTCGCTACCGGCGTGGTGCCGACCACCGACAAGATCACGCTGGTGTGCCACGGCGACGACCGTGGCCGCGCCGCCCCCGACGAGAACCTCCTCGAGATCCGCCACCCCACGCCGTTCCTGCGCGACGTGAACCTGGTCGACACGCCGGGCACCAACAGCCTCACCAAGGCGCACCAGCGGATCGTCGAGGACTACATCCCGAACGCGGACCTGATCCTGTTCGTGACCTCGACGGACCGGCCGCTCTCGGAGAGCGAGCGCCAGTTCCTGACGCTGATCCGGGGGCGCTGGAAGCGCTCGCTGGTGTTCGTGCTCAACAAGGTCGACCTGGTGAAGCCGGCCGAGCTGGCGCAGATCGTCGACTACATCCAGGTCCACGCCACCCAGGTGGTCGGCGAGGCGCCGCGGATCTTCCCGGTCTCGGTGCGCGCCGCCGAGCAGGCGCCCGGCGGGCCGCGCAGCGCCGAGGGGCGCCAGGCGTCCGGGCTCGCCGAGATCGACGCCTACGTCTTCGAGCGCCTCGGCAACAAGGACAAGGTCCGGCTCAAGCTCACCGGGCCGATGGACGTGCTCGAGGAGCTGCTCGGCGAATACGCGGGCGAGCTCGACCGCGAGGAAGAGGCGCTGCGCTCCGAGACCCGCGGGCTCGAGCACGTGATCGCCAACGTCCGCAGCCGCGGCCAGGAGTCGCTCGCCCGGCACCTGAAGCAGCTCGAGCGGGTGGCCGAGCTGCTCGAGCGCATCCGGGTCAAGAGCTACGAGT
>CAYMQR010000309.1:0-6426 GCA_964392195.1 uncultured bacterium
GCTGGTGTGGGACGTGTTCGCGGTCTCGACCTACGCCACCGTCTCGATGCTGTTCTGGTTCGTGGGGATGATCCCGGACCTCGCCACCCTCCGTGACCGTGCCCAGCACCCGGTCGCGAAGATGATCTTCGGGATGCTGTCGCTCGGGTGGCGCGGCGCCGCGAGCCACTGGCACCGCTACGAGACGGCGTGCCTGCTGCTCGCCGGCCTCTCCACGCCGCTGGTGCTGTCGGTGCACACGGTGGTGTCCTTCGACTTCACCATCGGCATCATCCCGGGCTGGCACGCCACGATCTTCCCGCCCTATTTCGTCGCCGGCGCGATCTTCGCCGGGTTCGCGATGGTGCTCATCATCTCGATCCCGTTGCGCGCGGTGTGCCACCTCGAGGACTTCATCACCGAGAAGCACCTCACCAACATGGCGAGCATCATGCTCGCCACCGGGCTGATCGTGTGCTTCGGCTACCTGATGGAGGCGTTCTTCGCCTACTACAGCGGCAACCTCTACGAGCGGTTCATGCTGGTCAACCGCATGTTCGGCCAGTACGGCTGGGCGTACTGGTGCTTGTTGCTGTGCAACTTCCTGACGCCGCAGCTGCTGTGGTTCAAGAAGTTCCGTACCAGCCCGTTCTGGCTGTTCCTGGTGTCCTTGGTCGTCAGCGTCGGCATGTGGCTCGAGCGCTTCGTCATCATCGTGACGAGCCTCGCCAACGACTTCCTGCCGTCGTCCTGGGGTCAGTACGTGCCGACCCGCTGGGACTTCGCGACCTTCCTCGGCACGATCGGCCTCTTCGTCAGCCTGCTGTTCCTGTTCCTGCGCTTCCTGCCCATGATCTCGATGTACGAGATCCGAGCGCTGTTGCCCGCTGCGAAGGTCAACGGTGGCAACGGCACTCACGGGGGTGGCCATGCGTAAGCATCCGCTCTACGGCCTGATGGTGGAGTTCCTGGAGCCCGGCGAGGTGGTGCGCGCGGCGCACGAGGCCTATCAGGCCGGCTACCGCAAGATGGACGCGTACTCGCCGTTCCCGATCGAGGAGCTCTCCGAGGCGCTCGGCCGCCACAAGAGCGGGCGGCTCCCGTTCATCGTGTTCGGCGGCGGCGTCACCGGGCTGCTCGCGGGGCTGGGTCTCCAGTACTGGGCCTCGGTGATCGCGTACCCGATGAACATCGGCGGCAGGCCCTTCGCGAGCTGGCCCGCGTTCATCCCGCCGGCGTTCGAGACCACGGTGCTGTTCGCGGCGTTCGCCGCGGTGTTCGGGATGATCATCCTGAACGGCCTGCCGCTGCCGTACCACCCGGTCTTCAACGTGCCGCAGTTCGCGCACGCCAGCCGCGACCGATTCTTCCTGTGCATCGAAGCGACGGACCCGAAGTTCGATCTCGCCGCGACGCGGCACTTTCTCGAGGCACTCGAGCCCAAGGCGATCTATGAAGTCGACGAGTGACGCCCGCGCGCGCGTGGCGGTGCTGGCGCTCTTGACCCTCGCGGTCGGGTGCCGGCAGCGGATGGCGGATCAGCCCGCCCCGCGTCCGCTGACGCCGAGCCAATTCTTCGCCGACGGACAGGCAAGCCGCCCGCTCGTCGAGGGCGCCGTCGCTCGCGGCGACCTCGACGAGGACGAGGCGCTCCACACCGGCAAGGCCGGCGGCCAGTTCGTCGAGGAATTCCCCGTCGGCGTGAACCGCGGGATGCTCGATCGCGGTCACGAGCGCTACGACATCTACTGCTCGCCGTGCCACGACAAGGTCGGCGAGGGTAAGGGGGTCGTGGTGCAGCGCGGCTTCCCGCAGCCGCCGTCGTTCCACACGCAGCGGCTCCGCGACGCCCGGCCCGGCTACGTGTTCGACGTGATCAGCAAGGGCTTCGGCCGCATGCCGTCCTACGGCCCGCAGGTCCCGGTCGCCGATCGCTGGGCCATCGTCGCCTACCTGCGCGCGCTGCAGCGTAGCCAGAACGCCACGCTGGACGACGTGCCCGCAACCGAGAAGACCGCGCTGCTCGAGGGACCGAAGCCCGCCGCGGCGGAGGAAGCCGCGCACGGCGCCGCGCACGGAGAGCATCGATGAGCCCCACGGATCTGGCACGCCTCGATCTCCGGGCGCCCGAGGCGTGGGCGCAGTCACGGCGCACGGCGCTGGTCGTCGGCGGGGTGGCGACGGCGCTGATGGCGGTCGGCTTCTTCCTGAATCGCGAGCAGTTCTTCCGCTCGTGGCTCCTCGGCTGGGTGTTCTGGCTCGGGCTCGGCCTGGGCTGTCTCGGGCTGCTCATGCTGCAGTACCTGACCGGCGGTGCGTGGGGCGTCATGATCCGCCGCCTCCTCGAGGCCGGCACGCGCACCCTGTGGCTGCTCGCGATCCTCGGGCTGCCGATCTTCCTCGGGATGAAGGTCCTCTACGTGTGGACCCACCCCGAGCACATGGACGAGGTGCTGCGGGCCAAGGCCGGCTACCTCAACATCCCGTTCTTCCTGGCGCGCGCCGCGATCTACTTCGGCCTGTGGCTCGGCCTGACGACGCTCCTGAACAAGTGGTCGACCAGCCTCGACCACGTCTCGGCCGACTACGCGGTCGAGAAGAAGATCAAAACCCTCGCGGGTCCCGGGCTGTGCCTCTTCATCCTGTCGGTGGCGTTCGCGTCGGTCGACTGGGTGATGTCGCTCGAGCCGCACTGGTTCTCGACGATCTTCGGGCTTCTGTGGCTGATCAGCCAGGTGCTCACCGCGCACGCGTTCACCATCGGAGTGCTCTATTTCCTGACGCAGCGCGGCCGGCCGATGGGCATGGTGGTGAACAAGCACCACTTCCACGACCTCGCGAAGCTGCTCTTCGCGTTCGTGATGGTGTGGGCCTACTTCTCGTTCTCGCAGTACCTGATCATCTGGAGCGGCAACCTCCCGGAAGAGATCACCTGGTACGTGACCCGGCTCAACCACGGCTGGGAGTGGTTCGGGATCGGCCTCCTGGTGTTCCAGTTCATCGTGCCGTTCCTGCTGCTCATGCCGCGTAGCTTCAACTTCAAGGCGTCGCTGGTCCTCAAGATCGCCGGGCTGATCCTGGTCATGCGGCTGGTGGACCTGTTCTGGATGACGGCCCCGGCCTTCCACCCCAAGGCGCTCTCGATCCACTGGATGGACTTCGTGGCGCCGGTCGCGATCGGTGGCTGGTGGCTGTCCGAGTACCTGCGGCAGGTCGCGACGCGTCCGCTGCTGATGGTCGGGGCTTCGGGTCTCGAGGAGGCGCTCCAGCATGGCGGGCACTGAGCACACGGGCGCCACGACGTACGAGAAGCGCGACGTCAGCGTTCGCCCGGTGGCGATCGTGACGGCGGCGATCATCGTCGCCTCGTTCGCGGTGATGATCCCGGTCCGGCTCATGTTCGCGTACATGAAGGGCCGCGAGCAGGCACAGCAGGCGGCGCCGGTCTCGCTGACGCGCGCGCAGGTCGCGGAAGAGGTCCCCGAGCCGCGGCTCGAGCCGGTCATCGGTCGGACCCTGGCCGAGACCCGCAAGCGCGAGCAGGAGAAGCTGACCACGTACGGCTGGGTCGACAAGGCGAGCGGCGTGGTGCGGATCCCGATCGAGCGAGCGCTCGAGCTGACCGCCGCGAACGGCCTGCCTTCTCGCGCCGGTGCCGCGCCGTACAACCAGTTCGCGCCGACCAACCGCGGCACCGAGGGTGCGGGTGGCGGCGATTCCCGGGCCGCTTCCCCGATCGTCCCGACGCAGGTGGGCCACGAATGAGCATCCGGTTGCGAACGATGGCCGCGGGACTCGCGGCGGCGGCCGCGATGTGCGCGGGCTCCGCTCGAGCGAGCGACCAGGTGGCGACGACGCTGCCGAAGGGGCTCGAGGGCGTGTCCTTCGAGCAGAAGCTCGGAACGCAGGTGCCGCTCGATCTGCGCTTCCGTGACGAGTCGGGCCGCGAGCGCGCGCTGCGCGAGCTGGTGTCGACCGGCCGCCCGGTCATCCTCACGCTCAACTACTTCGAATGCCCGATGCTCTGCACTGTGGAGCTCAACGGTCTGGTGTCGGCGCTCAAGCCGCTCAGCCTGACCCCGGGCCACGACTTCGACGTCGTGACGGTGAGCTTCAACCCGGCGGAAGGGCCCGAGCTCGCGGCCGAGAAGAAGGCCAAGTACCTCGAGAGCTACGGGCGGCCCGAGGCGGCGGAGGGCTGGCACTTCCTCACCGGCTCGGCGGAGTCGATCGCGGCGCTGACCGACGCGGTCGGGTTCCACTACCGCTACGACGATGCCCAGCAGCAGTTCTCGCACGCCGCCGGGATCATCGTGCTCACGCCCGACGGAAAGGCGTCGCGCTACTTCTTCGGCGTCGAGTTCGCGCCCCGCGATCTGAGGCTCGCGCTGGTCGAGTCGTCGCAGGGCAAGATCGGCACGCTCGCCGACAAGGTCCTGTTGTTCTGCTTCCACTACGACCCGGCCGAGTCGAAGTACGGCCTCGCCGCGCTGAACGTGATCCGCGCAGGCGGCGCGGCCACCGTGGTCGGACTCTTGGCTTTCGTGGTCCTGGGCAGCCGCGTGGGTTCGCGCCGCGGGGTGCACGAGCCCTCCCGGGAGGTGACCCATGGGGTCTAACGTCCCGCTTTTCCCCGAAGCGGCGTCCGCCGTCGCGTTGCGCGTCGACGGGTTGTTCTACTTCTGGCTCGCGATGTCGGTGTTCTTCGCGGTGCTGATCTTCATCGCCGTGCCGGTCCTGGCGATCAAGTTCCGCCGCTCGCCCGACAACCTGCACGGGCGTGAGATCCACGGCTCCATGCCGCTCGAGATCGCCTGGTCGGTCATCCCGTTCGTGCTGGCGATGGTGCTGTTCGGATGGGGCGCGCTGGTCTTCTTCCACATCTACCGGGCGCCCGACGACGCCATGAACGTCAACGTCGTCGGCAAGCGCTGGATGTGGAAGCTGCAGCACCCCAACGGCAAGCGCGAGATCAACGAGCTGCACGTCCCGGTAGGGACGGCGGTGAATCTGCGGATGACGTCCGAGGACGTGATCCACAGCTTCTACGTGCCCGCCTTCCGCGTGAAGATGGACGTCCTGCCGGGTCGCTACACCACGCTCTCGTTCCGCCCGGTCAAGACCGGCCGGTACCACCTCTTCTGCGCCGAGTACTGCGGCAACGAGCACTCGAAGATGGGCGGCTGGGTCGAGGTGATGGAGCCCGAGGACTTCCAGCAGTGGCTGTCCGGCGGCCCCGCCGCGGCGCCCGGCCAGCAGGTCTCACCGGCGGCGGCGGGAGCGGCGTTGTTCACGAAGTTCGCGTGCTCGAGCTGCCACCGCAAGGCCGGTCCGGGCGAGCCGCCCTCGCTGGGTCCGAACCTCGAGGGTGCGTATGGACACCCGGTGAAGCTGAAGAGCGGCGAGACCGTGACGGTGGACGAGACGTACATCCGACGCTCGATCCTCGAGCCGCTCGCGGAGGTCGTCGAGGGCTACATGCCCGTGATGCCGACGTTCAAGGGGCAGATCGACGAGGATCAGCTCAATTCGCTGATCGAGTACATCAAATCGCTCAAGAGTCCGGACGCGTCCGGCGCTCAGCAGGCGCCCGCTCCGGGGAGTAAGCCATGACGTCGGCCGCGACGGCTTCCGACCTGCAGCACGAGCCGCAGGACTACATCAACGTCAGCTACACGCTGAAGTCGTGGCTGATCACGTTCGACCACAAGCGGATCGCGATCCTGTACCTGATCTCGGTCACGCTGGCGTTCCTGCTGGGCGGCTTCTTCGCCGGGCTGGTCCGCCTCGAGCTGCTCACGCCCGCTGGTGACCTGATGCAGGCGGAGACCTACAACAAGGTCTTCACCATGCACGGCGTGATGATGGTGTTCTTCTTCCTGATCCCGGCGATCCCCGCGGTGCTCGGGAACTTCCTCGTGCCGCTCATGATCGGCGCGAAGGACCTGGCCTTCCCCAAGCTCAACCTGGCGAGCTGGTACGTCTACAACATCGGCATCGGGCTCACGCTCTACGCGATCGCCACCGGTGGCATCGACACCGGCTGGACCTTCTACGTGCCCTACAGCACGCAGTGGTCGACTTCCAACGTCATTCCGGTCGGCCTGGGCGTGTTCGTCATCGGCTTCTCGTCGATCCTCACCGGCCTCAACTTCCTGGTGACGATCCACCGGATGCGCGCGCCGGGTCTCACCTGGTTCCGTCTGCCGCTCTTCATCTGGGCGATGTACGCCACGTCGCTGGTGATCATGCTGGGCACGCCGGTGGTCGCCATCACCACGGTGCTGCTCGCTCTCGAGCGGTTGTTCCACCTCGGCATCTTCGACGCCTCGATCGGCGGCGATCCGGTGCTCTTCCAGCACCTTTTCTGGTTCTACTCGCACCCCGCCGTGTACATCATGATCCTCCCCGCGATGGGTGTGATCAGCGAGCTGATCTCGACGTTCT
>CAYMQR010000310.1:0-6415 GCA_964392195.1 uncultured bacterium
AGCGCGGTGACGCCGGAGACGACCAGCACCACCAGCCCCACGGGCTGGACCGCGAACAGACCCAGCCACTCGGCCCACAGCGTCGCGACCTGGCTCGACACCATCCCGGCGAGCGCTGCGAGCCCGCCGTCGCGATAGCGCTCGACGAGGATCCGGCCGTAATCCGAGTTGCCGCCGAACCGCATCCACGCGAGCGTCGGCGCGGCCGCCACGATCGCGCGCAGCCAGCCGAGGCGCGGACGGTTCACCGCCAGGTGGACGCCGTACGCGACGAGCAGCGCGAGACCGGCGCTGCGCGTCAGGTTGGCGGCTCCGATCGCGAGCGGCGCGAGCCAAGCGCGCCACGAGCCCGCTCCTACCCGCTTGGCCGCGCGGTCGGCGGTGAGCACCGCGAGCAGCGTGAACGCCAGGTAGAGCGGCTCGCTCTCGATCTCGAGCGCGGTCATGTAGACGCCGCGCGTCGCGGCGACCGCGGCGACCCGCGCCGCGGCGAGGAGCGCTCCGAACCCGAGCGAGCGATACCACGCGTAGGCGATCACGAAGCTCGCGAGCAGCAGCGTGATGGTGAGCGCGTGCGCCGCAGCGAGCGATCCCGCCACGCCGGTGATCGCCAGCACCGCCGGGAAGAGCGGCGGGTAGTAGTGCTGCCCGGCGTACCCGGCGGCGCCCGGCGAGCTTGCGCCGAATGGCGAGAGGTCGCGGGCGATGAGCAGGTAGGTGGCGTTGTCGCCACCGAAGCTCAGCAGCCGCGGGCTGGTGCCCCAGTAGAGGTAGAGCGCGGCGACGGCGGCGGCGACCAGCGCCGCGAGCGCCGTGGGCGCGGTCCTGCGGACGCTCAACGGCGCGCCGGCCGGTAGAGCGTCAGCCCCTGGTAGACCATCGCCGGACGGTCCTGGCCGACGACGTGGATCGCGGTCTCGGTGGTGACGAGGGTCCCCTTGTCCTTGCCGTCGACGGCCACCAGCCGGCCGCGCGCGTGTATCGACGAGCCGGCCGGCACCGGCGACGAGAACCGCAGCGAGTTGGCGCCGTAGTTCACCGCGCTGCCGTAGCCGGCCACGCGCCAGGCGCTCTGCGGACGCAGCGCCGGCAGCAAGCTCAGCACCAGGAAGCCGTGCGCGA
Organism: uncultured bacterium; assembly: GCA_964392195.1. GTDB lineage: Bacteria > JADJOY01 > JADJOY01 > JADJOY01 > JADJOY01 > JADJOY01. The sequence continues at coordinate 1,123 of CAYMQR010000310.1, forward strand.
TCGTGCCGCCGAACGGGCTCTCGCGCTTGGCGCGCTCGACGTCGACGTGGATCCACTGCCGGTCCAGCGTGATCTCGGCGAACCCGTCGATCATCGCCTGGGTGACCTCGAGGGTCGGCCCCCACGGGCCGAACTCCTCCGAGATCAGCGCGCGCAAGCCGTCGAGGTCGTCGAAGCGCACTTCCCGAACCGCGTCGCTCATGATGTGGGTCCCTCCGAAAGGTCGGGCCGCGGCGCTCACTCGCGGCCGAGGATCGCCAGGCCGCAGGTCTGCGGCGCACCGCCGAGGTTGTGGCTGAGCGCCACGCTCGCGTTCGCCACCTGACGCGGTCCCGCGCGTCCCCGTAGCTGGAGCGTGTTCTCGTAGATCATCCGCACGCCGGTGGCGCCGGTGGGGTGACCGAAGGTCTTGAGGCCTCCGTCGGTGTTCACCGGCAGCGCGCCGCCGAGCGCGAAGGCGCCGGCGGCGACGTGCTCCTTGGCGCTGCCGCGCTCGCAGAAGCCGAGGTCCTCGTAGGCGAGCAGCTCGGTGAGCGTGAAGCAGTCGTGGAGCTGCGCGACGTGGATCTCGCGGCGCGGGTCGGTGATTCCGGCCTGCGCGTAGGCGTCCTTCGCCGCGTAGACGGTCGGCTTCCAGCTCAGGAAATCGAAGTCCGGGTCACCCTGGGGGTTGGGCGCGAGCGCGATCGACACCGCCTTCACCAGCACCGGGTCGGGCCGGAACGAGCGCGCCAGCTCGCGGCGTGTGAGGATCGCCGCCGCGGCGCCGTCCGACTGGGCGGCGCAGTCGTAGAGCCCGAACGGCCACGCGATCATGCGCGCGCCCAGCGCGTCGTCGACGGTGATCTCGCGCTTGAGCATGGACTTGGGGGCGAGCGTGCCGTTGTGGTGGTTCTTGACCGCGATCCGCGCCAGGTCCTCGCGCGAGGCGCCGTAGGTCTCGAAGTAGCGCGCGGCGCAGAGCGAGAACCACGCCGCGGGAGTGGCCGGCAGTCCACGCACACCGGTCAGGTTCACGCTCGGTCCCGAGACGCCGCGGTCCTTGGGCTTGTCGAAGCCGACGACCAGGACCGTGTCGTAGAGACCGGCGGCGATCGACAGCACGCCATAGCGGAAGGCGTCTGTGCCGGTGGCGCAGTAGTTCTGCACCAGTGACACCGGCCGGCCGAAGAGCTTGAGCGACTCGGCCACCTCGGCGGTGCCGCGCGAGGGGTAGACCGCGCCGCAGAACACGGCCTCCAGCACGCGCTGCGGGTCGTCGATCCCGGCGTCGGCGTACGCCTCGTAGGCGGCCTCGACGATCAGGTCCTCGGGAGAGGCGTCCCAGCGCTCACCGAACGCCGAGCACCCCACGCCGACGACCGCCACCTTGTCGCGGATCGCGTCCTTCATCGGGCACCTCCGGGTCCGGCGGTGGGCTCCGCGTTGGCGAGCGGGGTGCTCTTCCAGAAGTAGTTGGGCCGTCCCCCCGCCTCGTGGATGCGTCGGAACACCACCTCGATCGGCAGGTCGCAGCGGAGCTGCTCCGGGCGCGCGTCGCACATCTGCGCGTAGAAGCGGGCGCCACCGATCTCCACGACACCCACGATCGTGGGCGGCTCCGGGTTCGGGAAGAACCAGTCGAAGGAGTACGAGAGCACCCGTCCCGTGAGGTCCGAGAGCCGTACGGGCTCGAACGAGTCGTGGGCGTGGCAGCGGTAGCACACGCGCTGCCGCGGGAAGTGCATCGTGCCGCAGCCGGTGCAGCGGAAGCCGTGCAGGCTGACCTCGGCGTCGCGCTCGCGGTACGCGACCGTCGCCGGCACGCCGCCCCCGGCCTTGGGATCGTGCTCGGACGGCGCGAGGTGGCGGCTCGCCAGGTAGCTCTGGTAGCTCGCGAGCGGCCGGCGGCGGGCGAGGTGGCCCGCGACACCGCGCGGCGCGGGGTGGGACGCGAGCGCCTCGCCGATCGTGAACAGCAGCGCCTCGGCGCCGTTGCCGTGGGCCACGCACACCACCCGGTCGCCTGCGGCGAGACCGCCGGTCTCGAGGGCGTGCACGAGCAGCATGGGCGCGAACGCCGCGCCGGTGTGGCCGAGCTGGCCGAAGAGCGGCCGGACCAGCCGGTCGGCGCCGAGCTTCGCGGCCCTGGCGGCGGCGTCGATGCTGCGTGCGTCCGGCCCGGCGAGGGCGAGCCGCGCCACGTCCGCCGGCGCGACACCTGCGGCGGCGAAGAGCTTCGTCATCACCTCGACGACGTTGCGGTGGTAGCCGTGCTGGACGACGAAGCGGTCCTCCCAGGCGCGCAGGAAGGCGTCGTCCTCGGTGCGCCACACGTCGACGATCTCGTCCGCCACCGCGTGCCGGGCGGCGAGCGTGGCGAGGGCGCCGCCCTGGCCCACCACGAACGCCGCGGCGCCGTCGCCGAGCTCGCGCTCGAGCGCCGAGCGGGGCGCGGCGAGGCGTGCGTCGGACGCGATCACCAGCACGCGCCCGGACGCGCCGCTCGCCACCGCGTCGTGCGCCGCGGCGAGCGCGCCGAGGCCAGCGCGCAGGCTCGCACCGAGGTCGAGGGTCTGCACGTCGCGGCGCAGGTCGAGCGCCTTGGCGACCAGCGCCGCCGCGGACTTCTCGCGATACGCGACGCTGGTCGACGCGAGGTACAGGGCGTCGATCGTGCCGCGCTCGACACCGCGCAGCGCGTCCACGCCCGCGGCCACCGCCATCGTGACCGCGTCCTCGTCGTGCGCGGCGACCGCGCGCTCCGGTCCGCCGTCCTTCGCGGGCCGCCCCGCGATCAGCGCGAGGGGAAGGCGCGTGGCGGGCACGTACGCCCCGAACGATACGATTCCGGTCATGCGACCACCCGTTCCCGCACCAGCCGTGCGAAGTCCTCGTCACCGACGCCGATTCCCGCGAGCACCTCGCGGCCGTGCTCGCCGAGCCCCGGCCCGCCGCGGGTGAAACCGGAGGTGGCGGCCGTCGCGGCGAGCCGGAAGCCACAGCGCTCGGCGGCGATCTCGCCGAGGGCGGGGTGGGGCACGCGCACGAAGTGACCACGATGGGCGAGCTGCGCGTCCTCGAGGAGCGCGGCGCAGTCCGCCACCGGCACCGCCTCAACCCCGGCGGCCTGCAGTCGCTCGGCGAGCGCCGCGGCGTCCTCGCCACGGGTCCAGGCCGAGAGGTGCTGGTCGAGGATCTCCGTGTTCGCGAGCCTCGCGGCGCGGTCCGCGAACCGCTCGTTGCGGGTCCAGGCGGGCTCGCCGAGGAAATCGACCAGCGCCTGCCACTCGCTCTCGCTCCACACCGCGAGCACGATCCAGCGATCGTCGCCGGCGCACGGGTAGACGCCGTGGGGAGCCGTCCAGCGGCTCGCGTTCCCCAGCCGTCCCGGCGAGGTGCCGCATGCGCTCGCCTCGGCGATGGCCGCCGCGAGCGCGTAGACGCCGGTCTCGACCTGCGAGACGTCCAGGATCCGCCCGGTGCCGGTGCGCTCACGCTCGAGGAGCGCGGCCGCCACCGCGGCCGCGAGGAAGCGCGGCGCGAGAGAGTCGGTGATGGTCCCGTACGGCCCGATCGGCTCGCGGTCCGGCCAGCCCGTGAGGTGGTTGAAGCCGGCGAGCGCGGCGCCTTGCCCGCCGAAGCCGGGATAGTCGCGGTGCGGGCCGCTCTGCCCGAAGAGCGAGCTCGACACCACGATCAAGCGGCGGTTCTTCTCCACCAGCGTGCTCGGCGCGAGGCCCCACTTGGCGAGCACGCCGGGAGTGAAGTTCTCGATCACCAGGTCCGAGCCGCGGGCGAGCCTGGCGACCAGCGCACGCGCCTCGTCCTTGGTGAGGTCGAGGGCGACGCTCTTCTTGCCGGCGTTGAGGAGCGCGAACATCGGCGCGCGGTCGAGGGCGGCGACGTCGGAGGAGGCGCTGCCGCCGAGGTGGAGCAGGCGGATGAAGTCGGGCCGGCTCGCGGACTCCACTCGGATCACCTCGGCGCCGTGCTCGACGAAGTAACGGGAGGCCACCGGACCGGCGGCGCCGGCGCCGAGCTCGAGGATCCGCAACCCCGCGAACAGGGGCGCTGCCGCCGCGGCGCCGCCGAGGGCGTCCGGGCTCGTCGCCCCGCTCGAGCGCAGCGTGGCCGCGGCGCGCGCCGCGCGCACGTCCGACCACACCGACGACTCGTGCTCGCCGAGACCGGGGGCCCGGCAGCGCACACTGATCGCGTGGTCGGTGGTGCGCGCGAAGGTGCCGGGGACCTCCATGCGGCCGTGCCCGAAGGGTCCGGTCGACACCGGCACGAACAGGCCGCGGGCGCGGAGCTGGGGGTCCGCGAGGGTGGCGGCGGCGTCCTGACACGGCGCCAGCATGAGGCGCCTCTCCACCGCGGCGGCGTAGAGCTCGGCCATGGTGCGCGACTCGAAGAACGCGGCGAACGCGGACTCGAGGACGGCAAGCTGGGTGTCCTCGACCTTGGCGGGGTCGAAGCGCGCCCAGTCGTGGGCCCGCAGCCAGTCCGGAGCGGCGCCGTGCTCGTGCATGAGCTCGACGAGCGCGCGCAGCCCGGGTGCCCGGGCCGGACCGCCGCGGAGCCCGAACGAGATCCAGCCGTCGCGAGCACGCCAGATCTCGCGGGTCCGGCCGATCCGGGAGCCCACGCGGCGCCGCGGCTTGCCGCTCAGCGCGAGCTGCCCCGGCGCGGTGAGGAGTGTCGCGAGCTGGCATTCCTGCATCGAGACGTCGACGAAGTCGCCTCGTCCGGTGCGGGTGCGGGCGTGGAGCGCGAACAACACGCCGATGACCGCCTCGGGGCCGGCGTGCAGGTAGGCCGTCGGCGCGCTGCACGCGAGCGGCGCGCGGTCCGGATCGCCGGTGAGGGAGGCGTTGCCGCCAGCCGCGACGATCGCGAGGTCGTGGGCCTTCCACGCGGCGCGCGGCCCGCTCGAGCCGAACGGCGTGATCGCGCAGTGAACGAGGCGCGGGTGCGCGGCCGACAGGCTCGGGAAGTCGAGGCCCCAGCGCTCCATCGTGCCGGGCGCGAACGACTCGAGGACTACGTCGCTCACCGCGACCAGCTCGAGGAAGTCGGCGCGGCCACCGAGGTCCGAGAGGTCGAGGACGATGCCGCGCTTCGAGGTGTTGGCGGCGAGCCACGGGACGCTCGCCTCGGGGTGGAACTCGCCCCCCACGAACGGCCCGCGCGTGCGCAGCGGGTCGCCGCCCGGCGGCTCGATCTTCACCACGTCCGCGCCCAGCTCGGCCAGCATCTTGCCGGCGAGGTGGCCGCCCTCGTCGGTGAGGTCGAGGACGCGAATCCCGCT
>CAYMQR010000311.1:0-6412 GCA_964392195.1 uncultured bacterium
AAGCGCCGATGTGCTGGGTGATGCCGCCCGCCTCACCGCGCGCCACGTTGGTGCTGCGGATGGTGTCGAGGAGCGACGTCTTGCCATGGTCGACGTGGCCCATGACCGTGACGACCGGTGGCCGGGTCAGCATGTCCTCGGTCTTGTCGTCGATGCGATCGACCAGGTCCTCGAGCTCGAGCGAGACCTTCTCGACCTCGTAGCCGAACTCGTTGGCGACGATGGCGGCAGTGTCGGCGTCGAGCGCCTCGTTCACCGTCACCATCTGGCCCATCTCGATCAGCTTGCGGATCATGTCGCTCGCCTTGACGGCGATGCGCTTGGCGAGGTCGGCGACGGTGATGCTCTCACCCATCCGCACCACGAGCTTGCTGGCCTTCGGCGTGGTGATCTGGGTGGCCTGACCACCCTTCTTGCCGCCCTTCTTCTTGCGCGGCGCGAAGCGCAGCATGGCCTCGCGGCGATCTCGGATCTCGGAGCCCTTCTCCAGGCGGCGCTTGCGGAAGTCGACCTTGCGCCGCCCGGGGGCGCCGTCGGCCGGCGCCTCGGCGGGCTTGTTGGCGGGCGAGGGCGCGCCGCCGACGGGCGGACGCGAGCGAGCCGCCTCGCGTTGCTGCGCGGCCTGCGCGGCACGCACCGCCTGGCGCTGCGCCTCGAGGTCTGCGTGGCGCTGCTGCACCGCCTGGATGTCCACGCGCCGGATGATCCGCGCCCCGCCGGGCGGTCCGCCTGCAGGACCTGGCGCGGCTGGAGGACCGGGAGGAGCCGGTGGGGGAGCTGTGGGCGCGTGGGCCGCGGGAGCTGCAGCCATCGGTGCGGGGGCCGCGGCGGGCGGCGACGCGATCCCCCGCGCGGGAGCCTCGGGTGCTTTCGCTTCGACGACGTGCGGGGGCTCGGGAGCCGGGGCCGGCGCCTCCGCCTCGAGCCTGGGCGCCTCGGCGGCGACCTCGACGATCTCACGCGCCGGGGCGGGCTCGGCGGGGACCGGCGCCGGCTCTGGCTCCAGCGCCGGCGGGGCGACGCTCACCGGCGCAGGCGCCTCGGCGGCGGGCTCGGGCGCGACCTCGGCCGACGCCTCGGGCGTCGGCTCGACCTTGGCCTTGCGGCGAATGACCTTCTTGCCGCCTTCCTTCTTGTCGCGCTCTATCGGCTCGGGAGCCTTCGGCGCCGCGGGCGTCTTCTTCTTGTAGACCGCCCTGAGCAGCTCGAGCTCACGGTCGCCGAGGCTGCTCTGCGCCGTGGTGGCGTCGATTCCAAGCTCGTCGCACTTGTCGAGGAGATCCTCGACCTCGACGCCGTAGGTGCGCGAAAACTCCGCAATTCGCATCGTCGTCAATCCCGTGCTTCCGATCTCCACGTTTCGGCGATCACATCCTCGAGCTCTCGCCTCAGCCGTAGTGCGTCCGCTTCACCGATCGTTGGTCCGCCTCGCGTCCACTTCCGCCGTCCACCGAATGCTCGTTCCAGGCACCGTTTGCTCGGGCACACGTACCAACCTCTTCCGGGCATACGCTGCGCTCGATCTAACTCGAACGAACCGGCCTTCACAACCAACCGCAGCAGCCCTCGCCGGTCGCGTTGCGCGTGGCAAGCCACGCACCTCCGGCCGAAGGGCAGATGGGGGGCTGGCATGCCGGGCTCCGCTCACCCGCGCGCACCCTCCTCGCCGTCGCCGGTGGATTCGTCGCCCGGCTTCACCTGGGTCGAGAGCTCGCGCTGGATCTCGGCGACCTTCTCCTCCTCGGCGCGCCGGTGGGATTCCTCGTCGCGTTCCGCCTGCTCGCTGGCAGCGATGCGCCTGGCATCCTCGATCAGCTTCTCCGGCACCAGATCGCCGAGACCGTCGAGCTTCGACAGGTCGTCGGCGTTCGCCTGCGCGACGTGTCCCGCCGACAGGTAGCCCGCTTCGTAGAGCGTGTTGATGACGTCGATGCCCACTCCCGGGATGCGGCCCAGGCTCTTGTGCGCGTCCTGGTACTGGCGCGCGACCTTGGTCTCGCTCTTGACGTCGATCTTCCAGCCGAGCAGGCGCGACGCGAGGCGCACGTTCTGGCCGCGCTTGCCGATCGCCAGGGAGAGCTGCTCGTCCGCGACGATGACCTCGAGCGCCCGGCGCCCCTCGTCCACGACCACCGAGGAGACCTCGGCGGGCGCGAGCGCGTTGCACGCGAAGTTCTCGATGTCCGCCACCCACGGCACGATGTCGATCTTCTCGCCGCGCAGCTCCTGCACGACGGCCTGCACGCGCGAGCCCTTCATGCCGACGCACGCGCCGACCGGGTCGACGTCGCGGTCGTGGCTCACGACCGCGATCTTGGCGCGCACGCCCGGCTCGCGGACGGCGCCCTTGATCTCGACGATGCCCTCGTAGATCTCGGGTACTTCCAGCTTGAAGAGCGCGGTCAGGAAGTCGGGATGGGCCCGGCTCAGGATGATCTGCGGGCCCTTCGGAGTGTGCTGGATGTCCAGTACCAGCGCCCGGACCCGGTCGCCCTGGCGGTAGTTCTCGCGGGGGATCTGCTCGCGGGGCGGCAGGTACGCCTCGGTGCGGCCCAGGTTGACCGCGATCGCGCCGCGCTCGAAGCGCTGCACGATGCCGTTGACGATCTCGCCCTTGGACTGGGCGAACTCCTCCATCACCAGCTCGCGCTCGGCGTCGCGCATCTTCTGGATGATGATCTGCTTGGCTGCCTGGGCTGCGATGCGGCCGAAGCCGGAGGTGTCGATCTTCTCGCCGAGCTCGTCGCCGAGCTCCGCGTCCGGATCGATCCGCTTCGCTTCCTCGAGCGAGACCTCGTTCGGGCGGATCGGTTCTTCGACCACGATCCGGAACTCGAAGATCTCGACTTCGCCGATCTCGTCGTTGAACTTGGCCTCGAGATTGCGCTCGAGGCCGAACTTCTTGCGCGCGGCGGAAAGCATCGCGGACTCGAGGGCCTCGACGAGGACTTCACGGGCGATGCCCTTGTCCCGGCCAACTTGCTCGATCACGCGGTTGAGGTCGGTGGTCATCATCCTGGCTGCTCACTCCTCGGAGGTTCGGCTCGGTCGGGGGCCGCGGCGCTCGTGGCGGCGCCGGGCCGGCTCCCGCGAATCCTTCGCTTCTCCCCGGTTACCGAAGTCGTGCTCTCCGAACTCGTAGATCAGGTTCGCTCGGTCGATCACGGCGAACGGGATCGAGACCCGCGCGCCGCCATCTTCCTCGAGCTCGATCCGTTGCTCTTGCGTTCCCCTCAGGATGCCGGTGAATCGCTTCTGTTTGCGGTCCGCGAACGGTGGACGCCGGGTCTCGATCTTGGCGCGCTTGTCGCGGTACCGCTCGAAGTCCTCGATCCGCTTGAGCGGCCGGTTGAGACCGGGTGACGAGACCTCGAGCTGGTACGAGCCGCCGACGACGTCCTCGACGTCGAGGAGCGGGCTTACCCGCCGGCTCATCTCGACGCAATCGTCCAGGCTGACTCCGCTTTCTCGGTCGAGCGTGATGCGCAGCGTCGGGTGGCTCTCCGAGCCCAACACCTCGACGTCGAGCACTTCGCAGCCCAGCGCTTGCGCGGTGGGCTCGACGAGCGCTCGTACGCTCTCGACGACGTGCCGGCGATCCACTCCTTTCCTTCTGTCCGTCGTGAATGGGTCTCTTCGGATGCGCGCACCACGAGTGCCGGCGCGGGACGACCTCGACGTCCGACCGCTTCGAACCCCACCTTGTCAGTGGTTTCCCGAGCGATCTCGGGCACTCGCCAACGGATCCGGCCGCTGCCTTCCGGAACCGTCCTCAAACGAAAAAGGCTAGCATTCGCCCCATGGCGAGGCAAGCAATCCGCGTGCGCGCGGCCGGTCGCGGTGCCGGCGCGAGGAGCGGGCGCGTGGTTTGACAAGGTGGGGGGGCTGTGCGACCTTCGCGCGGCCTTCCCCCTTTCCGCCACATTCTCTCCCCCCGAGCCGTGGCGCGAACCACCATCACGATGAACCAGTCGTTCCACATCCTCATCGTCGACGACGAGGATGCGATCCAGCGCACCGTCCGCGGCGTGCTCGAGGACGAGGGGTACCGGACCTCGAGCGTCGGCGACGGCAACGAGGCCCTGAGCGCGATCCGTCAGCACAAGCCCGACGTGGTGCTGCTCGACATCTGGCTGCCGGGCCTCGACGGCATCCAGCTCCTCCGCGACATCAAGAAGACCAACCCTGACCTCGAGATCATCATGATCTCGGGGCACGCCAACGTGCACACCGCGGTCCAGGCGGTGAAGCTCGGCGCGTTCGACTTCATCGAGAAGCCGCTCAGCCGCGAGCACCTGCTCATGACGCTCGCCCGCGCCCTCGAGCACCGCCGCCTGGTGCGCGAGAACCGCGAGTTGCGCAACCGCATCATGGAGGCCGGCAACACGCCGGCGCCGGTGTTCCGCACCGCGCTACCCGGCGTGCCGGCCGACGCCGGCGGCCCCTCGATCCTGCCCGGTCCGCCCGATCCCAACGGCCAGCCTCAGCGTACGCTCAAGCGCAGCATGGTGGTGTGCGGCCAGGGGCTGCATTCGGGGATCAAGGGCGGCTTGATCCTGACGCCGCTCCCGCCGGGCAGCGGCATCCACTTCGGCAGCATCGCGACCGGCAAGGCCTTCCCGGCCCACCTCGATTACGTGCGGGCGAGCGGCTACGCGACCACGCTCGGCAAGGACGGCGTCGAGGCCCGCACCGTCGAGCACTTCCTCGCCACGCTCCACAGCTACGGCATCACCAACCTGCTGGTGAAGATGGACGGCGAGGTCCCGATCATGGACGGCTCTGCGGTGGACTTCTGCCGCATGATCGAGGACGCCGGAATCGAGGAGCAGGACGCGCGGATCGAGCCGATCCGTCCCAAGCGCAAGTACACGGTGGGCAACGAATCACCCGACGGCGAATACATCACCATCGAGCCCGCCGACACCTTCTCGGTCCACTACATCCTGGAGTACCCGGCGCCCGTCGGACACCAGGAGGCCACGTTCGTGCACCAGGGCTGCGAGTCGTTCCGCGACAACATCGCGCCCGCGCGGACGTTCGGTTTCGTGAAGGACGTGCGCATGCTCGCCGAGATGGGGCTGGCGGGCGGTGGCCGGATCGACAACTTCATCCTGATCGACGACGAGAAGATCGTGAACACCACGCTCCGCTTCCCGGACGAGCTCGCCCGCCACAAGGTGCTCGACGTGATCGGCGACCTCTATCTGCTCGGACGTCCGATGCTCGGCAAGGTCACCGCCTGCAAGACCGGGCACGGTGACAACCTCGCGCTTCTCAAGCTGATCCGTGCGGATCTGAGCTGATCGGCGCCGCCCGGCGCTCGCTCCCCGCCGCGCGGCGCCGATGCGCGGCGCGGAGGGACGCGCATCAGCCCTTGAGGATCTTCTCGATCTCCATCAGGAAGGTGCGGTTCGAGTCGCTGTCGTTGAGCTTCTCGATGAGCTTGTCCATGGCCTCTACCGGGCCCATGTTCGTGAGCACCTTGCGCAGCTTGTAGATCGCCTCGAGCTCGTCCGGCGCGAGCAGCAGCTCCTCCTTGCGGGTGCCCGAGCGCTCGATGTTGATCGCCGGGAACACGCGGCGGTCGACCAGCCGCCGGTCGAGCGAGAGCTCCATGTTGCCGGTGCCCTTGAACTCCTCGAAGATCACCTCGTCCATCCGGCTGCCGGTCTCGACCAGCGCCGTCGCGATGATGGTGAGGCTGCCGCCCTCCTCGATGTTGCGCGCGGCGCCGAAGAAACGCTTCGGCTTCTGCAGCGCGTTCGAGTCCACGCCGCCCGAGAGGATCTTCCCGCTCGGAGGCTGCACGGTGTTGTAGGCGCGCGCCAGGCGCGTGATCGAGTCGAGGAGGATCACCACGTCGTAGCGGTGCTCGACGAGGCGCTTCGCCTTCTCGAGCACCATCTCGCTCACCACCGTGTGCCGCTCGGGCGGCTCGTCGAACGTCGAGGCGACCACCTCCCCCTTCACCGAGCGCTCCATCTCGGTGACCTCTTCGGGGCGCTCGTCGATGAGCAGCACGATGAGTACCGCTTCGGGGTGATTGGTCGCGATGGCGTTGGCGATCTTCTGCAGCAGCACCGTCTTGCCGGTGCGCGGCGGCGCCACGATGAGCGCGCGCTGGCCTTTGCCCAGTGGCGCAACCAGGTCGACGATGCGGCACTCCACCTCGGTCGGATCGGTCTCGAGGATGTACCGCTCTTCGGGGTGCAGCGGCGTCAGATCCTCAAAGTTCTTGCGCTCGTGGACCTTCACCGGCTTGTTGCCGTTGACCGAGTCCACGCGCAGCAGCGCAAAGTACTTCTCGCTCTCCTTCGGCGGACGGATAAACCCGCGCACCACCATGCCCTTGCGCAGCCCGTGCTTGCGGATCTGCGTCGGCGAGAGGTAGATGTCGTCGGGGCCCGCG
>CAYMQR010000312.1:0-6401 GCA_964392195.1 uncultured bacterium
GGCGCGGACCCGGGCGTGGGCCGGGTGCTCACCACGCTCCACGCCAGCGAGGGCGGCGGCGGCGTGCGCGCGGAGGTGACGCTCGCCGCGGAGGTCACGGTGGTCGGCGGTGACGTCCGCCGCGAGCTCCCCGGTCTACGCGTCACCACCACCGGCGAGCTGGTCGAGGGGCTCGAGGCGCTCGGCGACGTCTCGACCACCCTCGCCCGGCTCCGCGCCGTGACGGCGCGGGAGAGCGCGAGCCAGCTCGCCGGCGAGATCGCGGCCGCGCTCGCCGCGCCCGCCACGCCGCCGCCGGCGCTGGTGCGCAAGCGCGCGCCGATCGAGAACCCGTGGGCGGTGCCGGTGGCGGGCCGCTTGCCGCTCCTGCCGTGGGACGAGATCGACGCCGGCATGGAGGCCGAGCCGGGGCTCACCGGCACGGTCACGGTGGCCGACGCGAGCGGCGCGGTGCTCGCCGTGGTGCCGCTCCTCGAGGCGCGCCCCGGCCACTACGTGACGCGCCTCGCGGTGCCGCCCGGCGTGAAGCCGGGCGTGCTCGCGGCGACCGCGGCGCTCGCCGACGACACCGGCCGCACCGAGACCGTGACGCTCGGCTCGGGCGCGCTGCTCGCCGACACCGACCGGCCGCTGCCGCCCGCGGGGCTCGTGGTGCGGCGCGCGGCGGGCAAGGGCGCCGGCGCCTACGAGCTCACCTGGAGCTACCGCCCCGAGAGCGGTGTGGTCCATCACTACCGCGTGTTCCGCTCGGACGGGTTCCCTTACCGCTTCTTCTCGATCGGCGAGACCCGCGAGACCCGCTTCGTCGACCCGATCGCCGCCGACGAGCACGGCTTCTTCGACCTCACGCGCCGCTACTACACCGTGCTCGGCTACGACGCCGCGGGGAATCCGTCGCCGCCGTCGGAGCTGGTGTCGATCTCGCCCGAGCCGGACGCCAAGGAGGGCGCGGTGCTGTTCGCGCCCGGACGGCCGCGCGCCGAGGAGGCCGCGGCCCGCCGCGACAGCCCGCCGGTGGTGGCGCGCTATCGCGTCACGACGCGCGTCGAGCGCCCGGGACGGGTCGCGGTCACGGCCCACGAGGTGGGCGATCCGCGCGCGATGCTCACGTTCGCCACCGGGCGCGTGGTGCGCGAAGCGGACGGCGCGATCGAGCTGGTGATCGTGGCGCTCGGCAGCGAGTCCGCGACCTCCGCCGTGAGCTCGAGCGGCGATCCGCGGTGGTGGCCGCTCGCGGAGGTCGAGCCCGGCACCTACGCGGGAACGGTGCCGCTCTCCGCCGCGGCGGGCGACGCGAGCGGCGAGCGCGAAGACGAGGAGGTGGACGCGCTGCCGGCGCGCCTCGCGGCGCGGGTGCGGCTGCGCGACGCGGCGGGCTTCGAGGTGATCGCGACGGTGGACGTGCCGGCGGGCATCGCCACGCCGGCCACGATCTCACCCGCGGCGGCGACGCCGAGCGAGCTCGAGCCCGAGGAGCGCGACGCCGAGCCCGAACGCTGACGAGGCCGGCGCGGACGCCGCGCCGGCGCGCGCGATCGCGCAGCCGCCGCCACCGCCGAGCTTGCCGGGCGGCGGCTCCTCGCCGCCGCCGCCCCCTCCGCCGCCACCGCCACCACCACCACCGCCGCCGTTCGCCGAGTCACACGCGTCGCCGAGCCCGTCGCCGTCGGTGTCGGCCTGGTCGGCGTTGGACACACCCGGGCAGTTGTCGCCGATGTCCGCGATGCCGTCGCCGTCCTGGTCCGGGTTGTTGGTCGGGTCGGCGACGTAGAGGCGCACCGCGTACTGGAGGTCGAGCGGGCCCGCGACTCCCGGCGTCACCAGGCCCTGGTCCGTGAGGTTGTCGTCGGAGAGCCGCACCAGCGGGTGGCCGTCGATCGGGTCCACCGTGACGCTGCCGGGCAGCACGTCGGCGGTGCGCACCCACTCGGTGCCGTTCCAGTAGCCGCGCTCCACCTTGAACACCTCGCCGGGGGGCACCGGGGCCTCGATCTCGGCCGAATACGAGATGCCCACCACCGTGAAGTCGAGGTCGCCGGTGCGCACCACCGCGCCGCGCGCCGGCGTGGTGGCGGTGCCGTGGTCGGTGAGCTTCACCGGCACGCCCGCCAGGTTCCACTCGCCGCCCGAGAAGTTGTCTTCGCTCGAGTTGAGCACCACCCGGTCCCAGAACGAGATCAGCCGCGGCGTGCCCTCGTAGCGGGCCAGCCACGGGCCCGCGCTGCGCAGCGCGTGGAACGAGTCGCGCGAGTAGAAGCCGCCCGAATACGGCACGCCGAACACGTCCTTGAAGTAGGTGCCGAACGGCGCCGCGGGGATGATGCCGCGCTGCACGCCGTCGCTCACCAGCCCGAGGAAGAGCGGCTGGACGTCGCCGAAGAGCGAATACACGCCGTAGCCGGCGCCGGTGTAGGCGGGGCCGGTGTCGCTCGGCAGGCCGTCGCCAGCGACGTTCGAGCCGAGCATGCCGAACACCTGGAAGTAGGGCCGCGACTGCGAACCGAACTCGGGCACCCACGGCAGGTTGCCGGGGATCGAGAACGGCCCACCCTGGAACACCTCCCACTGGAACCCGAACATGTCGGGTCCGACGAGGCTCGAGCCGGCGTCGAGGTAGCCCTGCACGTGGTGGATCGGCGAGCCCGGGTTCTCGGTGGGCGGCGTCGAGAGGTCGTCCTCGCCGAAGCTGTTGATGATCATCGGCAGCTCGGGCGTGACCGCGCGCACCGCGCGGATCAGCTCGCGGAAGTGGAGCGTGAACGACCACTGGTTGAACGCCTCCTCGATCGTCACCTTCTGGGTGAGCGCCGGGTAGCGGTCGAGGAACTGCTGGAACGTGGGCGCGTCGGCGCCGAAGCCCGCCGGCACCTCGTCGCGGTTAGCGAACAGGTGGTCGCTGAGCGCGCAGTGGCAGCGGTCGAGGGCGACGATGCCCTCGCGCTGCACCTGGACGCGGACCTCGTTCTGGAGCTGCAGGCTGACGATGACGTCACCCTGCTGGTTCTGGCCGCGGATCCAGTTGGCCAGGTCGGTCAGCGCCGCCTTCTCGCGCGCCAGCTGGTTCGGCCAGTTGGGGCAGTAGACGCCGAAGTTGGCGGGCGGCTCGTCGGCGTCCGAGCCGATCTGCCCCTGGGTGTTGGTGAGCAGCACGAAGCCCGCGTAGCGCTGCGGGTCGTTCACGTAGTCGAAGCCGGCGGGCGGCACGAAGTCGCCCTGCGCGTGGAACGTGCCGGACGGCGCGCGCGGCGCGGGCTCGGGCGGGTACATGTCACGCGGCGCGCGGTTGCTGCGGCCGGTGATGTTCGAGCCCTGCCAGACCAGGTTCACCTTGAGCCCGCGCAGGCGGGCGCGGGTGACCAGCGCGTCGAGCTGGCTGCGGGTGAGGTCGTTGGTCACGACCTCGGGCCGCTCGACCCGCTCCTCCCAGGTGTTCCAGTTGAGCAGCGCGCGCACCGCCGTGAAGCCGAGCTCGTGGGCGGTGTCGACGTAGGTCTCGACCGGCACGTTCTCGAGCTCCTGTGGCGAGCTCTCCTCGAGGTGCACCGAGAGGTTGAAGAACGGCTGGCCGTCGACGATGAAGGCCTGGTGGCCCTCGACGGTGCCGATGCGCGGCGATGCGAGCGCGAGCGGCGCCGATGACGCCGCGGCGCCGAGCGCCACGAGCGCGGCCAGGCCGGCGCGTGCGATGCGGATCCGCACGGAAACCCCCGTGTTTCGTTGGGACGGAAAACGAGAAGGGCCGCCCGCGGTTCTCGGGCAGCCCTTCTTCGACATGTCGAGCTCGGGTGGGACCCGATCTCAGCGCGAGGCGACGCGGCCTCAGGCCGGCTTCGACTCGTCCTTCTTCTTGGCCTTGGCTGGGTTCGCCTTCGCAGCCGCAGCAGCAGCACCCGGCGCGGCCCCGGCCGGCGCAGGAGCGGCGGGCGCCTCGGCCTTGGCCGGCGCCTGCACGCTCTTCTGCAGCTCCTCGAGGCGATCCTCGAGCTGGCGCAGGCGGTTGCCGAGCTTGAAGAGCGAGTCCTCGTTGGCTTCACCCTTCTGGTTCACCAGGTAGGCGACACCCACGATCGCGAGGAACGAGATCAGGTGCCAGAACCAGCCGGTGAAGAGCGGCAGGTCGACCTTCTGCAGGGTCTCCTTGCCACCGCCTCCGCAGCCCGCGACGAGCGCGACGACGGCGAAGGTGAAGCACACACGAAGAGTCTGTCGGCTCATCAGCATCCTCCGAAGATTTTCGGGACGTTCTCGCGCCGGAGCTTCGCGCGCGAAGCGCGCAGTATAGCGATGGGCCCCTGCCCCGCCAATCCGCGGCCGTGCGATTTCGCGGCGTGATCGCGAACACCACCGAGGGTCCGCGGCATCGGTCGCGAACGCCTCGGGCGCTCCGCTCACCAGCGCACGAACGGCGCGGGGCTGAGCGGGTGGCGCGGGATCCAGCGCGCCCCGAGCTGCACCAGCCGGCGGTGGAAGCCGGCGTTCGGGAACGCCTCCTGGACCTCGCGCACGTAGCTCGCGGGCAAGCCGGCGGCGAGCCGGCCCATCGAGACATCCACCAGGTCGGCGCGCCGGAACGGCTCGACGAGCGGCCAGCGCTCGTCGCGGAAGGCGCGCACTCGGTGGTGGAGGTCGATCACCAGCGCGACCTCGTCACTCCACGAGCCGAGCCCGCGCTCGTCGAGGTAGCGGCGCGCGAGCGCGACCGAGGGCGGCAGGTAGTCGAGGGTGCCGTCGGACCAGATGCCGAGGTCGTGGAACGCGCCCGCGATGACGAGCTTGCGCTTCTCCTCGTCGGTGGGCGGGCGCAGCGCGAAGCAGAAGTGCAGCACGCGGCACACGTGGTTCGTGTACGCCACGCGGTCGCCGCCGAGCTCGGCGGCCCACGGTTCGAGGATCTCGTCGAGCAGCGCGATGCGCGGTTCGAGCTTCATGTTCGCGGCCCCCGTGGGACCGCGAAGCTAATCGATGCGCGCGCGCCGGTCAGCCCGCGAGCGCGCCGCCTCCGAGCTCCGCCTCCGCGGCGGCGCGGATGGCCTCGATGGCACGCTCGTTGACGCGCGCCTTGGTGCCGGCGAAGGCCGAGAGGTCGAGGGCGCGCAGGCGGCGCGCCTCGGCCTCCACCTCGTCCGCGAGCGCGGCGGGGTCCACGACGCGATCGAGGTAACCCAGGCGCATCGCGTCCTCGGGCCCGAACATCGCGGCGCTCTGGATGCGCGCGAAGCCGGGCGGCGAGAGCCGGTGGCGCGCGAGCTCGATCACGAACGCCGGCACGGTGAGGCCGATCGCGACCTCGTTGAGGCCGATCCGCCACGGACCCGCCGCGCCGAGGCGCGAGTCGGCGGCGAGCATGAGGAAGGCGCCCGCCGGATAGACGTGGCCCGCCGCCACCGTGAGCACCGGCTGCGGGAACGCGAGCAGCCGCACGATCAGCGCGGCGCCGGTCCGCAGCATCTCGATCGCCGCGTCGTACCCGCGGCGGAACGTGCCGAGGTCGAAGCCCGCCGAGAACATCCCCTCGCGGCCGCTCAGCACCACCACCGCGCCCGCCTCCTCGGCCTGCGTGAGCGCCGCGTCGATCTCGGTCATGAGCGCCGCCGAGAGCGCGTTGACCTTGCCGTCGTCGACGCGGACGCGCGCGACGCCGCCGTCGATCACCACCTGGACCCGCTCGCTCATGTCGGCCTTCGGCCCGCCGCGCGGGCGATTGGACATCAACTAGACCGATCATCATAATCGGCGCCCGGGAGAACGGCAGCATGGCGAACGTCGCGAAGCACAAGGGCGCGCTGGTCCAGACCGCGATGCGGCTCTTCCGCCGCCAGGGCTACGCGTCGACCGGTCTGCAGCAGATCGTGGACGAGAGCGGCGCGCCGCGCGGCTCGCTCTACCATTACTTCCCGCAAGGAAAGGAAGCGCTCGGCGCCGCCGCCGTCGAGCTCGCCGGCGAGCGCGTGCACCAGAAGCTGATCGAGCTCGCCGAGCGCCACGCCGAGCCGCGCGCGTTCCTGCGCGCCTACTGCGAGACGATGGCGGGCTGGATGGCGGAGTCGGAGTTCCGCTCGGGGTGCCCGATCGCCACCACGCTGCTCGAAACCGCGCCCCAGTCGCCGACCATCACCGCGGCGGGCACGCGCGCGATCGACCGCTGGATCGAGGTGATCGCCGGCGTGCTGGTGCGCGGCGGCGACCGCCGCCACGGCGCGCGGCGGCGCGCGCAGCTCGTGATCGCGGCGATGGAGGGCGCGCTCATCCTGGCGCGGGTGCGCCGCTCGACGCGGCCGATCCTCGACGTGGCGCAGCTCGCCTGACGGGCCGCTCGCGCGGCGGGGCGGGCCTCGCCCGTGCTCAGGCGGGCGGCGTGAGCGAGCCGTTCGCGTGGAACGTGCCCGACTTCGACGCGATGT